>CAMYNC010000014.1 GCA_947259685.1 uncultured Desulfuromonadales bacterium
CTAACGGTTCACGATAACCGGCGGCGACGCGAGCTTGCGTGACCCACCGCAATTTGCTTTTGCTTTTTCAATTTAGCGCAGACGTATTTTCCGTCCGGTTCATTAGGTTGTTGTACGGCTTCTTGCTTGCTGCAGCCGGGAGCTAGAGCAGGGCCGGGCTTGGAAAGCTGCTCTGCCCCAATGGCATTTGAATTTTTCTTATCTTACTTGCTGACCCTGAAATTTTTTTTGCCTCCTCCGCAGAATCTGTGGGTAGGCGGCGGTAATAATTAGAGCATTGTCTTTCCTGGATGGATAAGATGGTTTTTGCGGAAACAATCAAATCCAATCCAGAAAAAGACAATGCTGATTAAGACTCTACTGAACAAGGTCGAACGATTCAAGTCGTTCGTTTATGGCTCCGTCTGCGTGATGCTGGTTGGCGGCACGGAAGCCTTGGTCATTGACATCAAGCCGCGTCGCAACAGTCAGCCGATTTGCCCCGAGTGCGGCAAGCGCTGCACGGTTTACGATCGGCAGCCCGAACGGTTGTACGAGTATCTGCCAGTCTGGTCGTTCAAGGCCTTTTTTCGCTATGCGCCACGCCGAGTGAAATGCCCGGAGCATGGTGTCAAGGTCGAGGCTCTGCCCTGGGCCTACGGCAAAGAGCGAACGACCATTTCGTACCAAGTCTTTCTGGCTCGCTGGGCGAAGCGGCTCTCCTGGCAAGAAACGGCCAGGGTATTCGAGACCAGTTGGGACACGGTGTTCCGGGCCGTCAATTTCGTCGTCGATTACGGTCTCGTCCACAGAAGCCTTGAGGGCGTCACCGAGATCGGCGTTGACGAAGTTGCCGTTTTCAGAGGCCACAAGTATCTGACCCTGGTGTATCAGGTCAACGCCGGTGCCAGACGATTGCTCTGGAGCGGGCCAGAGCGTAAAGCCAAGACGCTGCTGCGATTCTTCAAGGAGTTCGGCCCGGAACGAAGCGCCAAACTTCAGTTCGTTTGCAGCGACATGTGGGCCGCGTACCTCAAGGTCATCGCCAAGAAGGCTCCCCAGGCGCTGAACGTCCTCGACCGCTTCCACATCATGCGGAAGTTCAACGAGGCGATCGACGAGATCCGGCGCAGCGAGGTCAAGCAGTTCAGGGCCGACGGACAGCAGAACGTTCTCGAACGCAAACGCTGGCTGCTGCTGAAACGCCCGGAGAATCTCTCCGAAAAGCAGACCGCAAGCATGGGAGAACTTCTCAAGCTGAACCTGTCGTCGATTAAGGGCTATCTGCTCCGTGAGGATTTTCAGCGTTTCTGGGAATACCAGCGATTCGATTTCGCTGAAAAGTTTCTCGAAAACTGGGTGACCCGGACTCTACAAACAGACCTGGAACCAATGAAGAAGGTGGCCAGGATGTTGCGTAAGCACAAGCCGCTGATCTTGAATTGGTTCAAGGCCAGAGGCGAAATTTCGAGCGGTGCGGTAGAAGGCATGAACCTGAAGGTAAAACTCACTATGAGAAAAGCCTACGGTTTTAGAACCCTAAAATGCCTGCAAATCGCCTTATATCATGAGCTTGGCAAGTTGCCGGAACCTGAATATTTCCACAGATTCTGCTGACGAGCCATAAAATAAAGGTTTTTGATGCACTGATCGGCCACTGGGTTTACATGCGCAACATCATCTATGTGAAGTGGTTACACTTTCCCGGACACACAAATTGAGGCAATATGCCCAAATATGGAGGTGTGTCTAGTGAGTTCAAGTTACTCGTCCCAATTCAAACAAGATGCTGTCAAGTTGGCAGTTGAATCCGATCAACCGATTGTCCAGACGGCAAGAGATTTGGGTGTCAATCCCAACACTCTTTACACCTGGATCAAAAAGTACCGTAAGCAGCAGCCCTCGACCAAAAAAGTGGCTGGCGAAGAACATCTCTACGATGAGCTCACGCGCCTTCGTCGGGAGAATAATAAACTGAAGGAAGAGCGCGACATCTTAAAAAAGGCGGCGGCGTACTTTGCAAAAAACAGTCGGTAAAGTACGCCTGGATGAAGCAGCAGACTGCGTTCAGTATCCAGGCCATGTGTCGTGTTCTTCAGGTGTCCCGCAGTGGCTATTATGAGTTCCTTGGGCGACCTCCTTGCTGCCACAGCCTGGTTGATGACGCCCTTCGCTCCCAGATCAGAGCTGCCTTTAAACAGGGCCGCAAGAACTACGGAACCCGGCGGATCAAGCTTGAATTAGCAGAACAGCAGGTCACCGTCAGCCGTCGCCGCATCGGCCGGTTGATGCGTGAAGAAGACCTGAAGGTACAAACCAAGCGGAAATTTAAAGCGACAACGGATTCGAAGCACGACAAACCCATTGCACCAAACTTGCTTAAGCGAGATTTTACTGCCAGCCATGCAGACAAGGTTTATGTCGGCGACATCACGTATATTCCGACCCGCGAAGGCTGGCTCTACTTAGCCGTTGTCATTGATCTGTACTCCCGGGCTGTGGTCGGCTGGTCCATGGATTCACGGATGAAAGCCGACTTGGCCAATAATGCCATGCTGATGGCTATCTGGAAGCGTAAGCCAGGCAGAGGTCTGATCTTCCACAGCGACCGGGGCAGCCAATATGCCTCTGACAGCCATCAAAAAATCCTCAGCACCCATGGAGTCAAGGCCAGTATGAGTAAGAAGGGTGACTGTTGGGACAATGCTGTCGCCGAGAGTTTTTTTCATACACTGAAAACCGAGCTGACTCATCATTGCGATTTTCAGACTCGTGCGGAGGCCAGGGCCGCAATATTTGAATACATCGAAGTTTTCTACAATCGTCAACGGCGACATTCAGCTAACTCATATAAGGCTCCATTGGTCTTTGAGGAGATGCAGGTCGCTGCTTAATCTTGTGTCAGGAAAAGTGTTGACACATCAATAAGGCTATGACCGCAAGTGAGAAATAGCTATTTTCAGATGGATAAAATTGTCCGCTTTTTCAAAATACCCGGACATCTGAATCTTCCGTATCAGTTAAACAGTTTCCTACACAGAACCGTGCGGAAAGATGCTTTTTGCTGTTATTGCGTTACACTGTCTCTTTGAAAACGACCAAATTGCTCGGAGTTGTATCGATGAAAAGCATAGTCATAGCTATTCCGACGGTGGTTCTCCTTTGTTGATTTACTAACACGGAAAGGAAGTAAGTAATGAAATATTTTCAGGTTTTGCTGTTGCCCATTGTTACGTTTACAGTGCTGGGCTGCGCTAGCTCCCAAGACAGGGCTTACGAGGCACAGGAAATGGTCCACAATGAAAGACTCAAGCTCGTAGAGAAGTATCAGGAATGCGTAGAGGATTCCGGTGACGACACTGTAAAAGTCGAAGCGTGCGAACAATATTTGAAAGCTTCTGAAGCTCTGAAATAATAAATGAGGATAATCTAGGGAAGCTTCCCCTATTTTTCAAAACTCACGATTTCCAGCACAGAAAAGTCCCAGTCTGCTGAGGCTCCGAGGTCGTTTTTCGAGCACCGTACTTTTTTCATGTTGGCTACGGTAACGTTTCAAGACAGAACCTAGATTAACAGTTCTTCTGCAGCAGAATCACGTCCCTACCAAGAATCTTCAGTTCGGCCTGCCAGCGGTTTGCCAGCCAGCCGAAGGTTTCCACGGAAAAAAAGCAGATATGGCTGCGGTCATTCTTGTAGTGCCAGTTGGCAAAAGCTGCTTGGCTGGTGACCAGCTTGGTCATGATCCCCAGAATGCCATTGCCCGCGAGCATGTTGTAAAGCCTGTCCAGCTCAAAACCTGGCTGACGCAAGTGTTCGACCACTTCGGTGGCGGTGATGAAGTTGTACCTCCGGTTCAAAACCTCGGGCTGGTCGGCATAGAAGGGGTCATAAATTTCCATCCGGTAGCCGGTTTCCATGAACATCAGCGACAGGGTCGGTCCCGGACCGCAGCCGAAATCGAGGCCATGGGCATCATCTGCAAGCCGTTCTTGCAGCGGTTGATAGAGGCGGGAGAGGAACTTACGGTAGCCCGGATCGGTAGGGTCGTTCTGATGCAGGTCGTATTCGGCTTTCTCTTGGCTCGCGCTTAAGTGAAAAGCTGGCGGGACATAGGCCAGGGCACAGTGGGTACAGCGCAGGTACTCTCTGAATTTATCCTGATGGAAAAACTGGCTGTTGCTGCCTTGACAGAGAGGGCACAGAGGTATCGTTTCTTTAGCCATGGGCGTTTCTTGAATCTGAAAGGGCCGCTGGGGAGCGGCCCTTTTTCGTTAAGGGAGGACTTTTTTCCAGGGCTGAATGCTGACAGTTTCAAACAGTCCGGCTTTGGCATAAGGGTCGTTGGCAGCAAAGGCTTTGGCTTCGCTGCTGGTTTCAAGGTCGAGAATGACGACTGAACCGTTCATGTTGCCCTCGGCGTCGAGGGTCGGGCCGGCAGCGTGCAGCTTATCGCTGAAACTTTTCAAGTAATCAACATGGGCGGGGCGGTTGTCCATGCGCACCTGCAGGTGGTCTTGCTTGTCGAAACAGTGAATGACGTAAAGCATTTGGTTTTCTCCTTTTTGCGGTTAATTCGGTTTAGAGCCGGTAACTTTTCATCTTTTCCCAAAGGTTCTTGCGGCTGATGCCTAAAATGGTCGCTGCTTCGGTTTTGTTGCCAGCGGTGGTCTGCAGTGCTTGCAGGATACAGGTTTTTTCCGCTTTTGCCACCGCCTCAGCCAGGGTTTTGGGTGTTTCGTCCGCATTTGCAGGCGCTGCGGACGCCCCACGGACTTCGATCGGAAGATCCCAGGGTTCGATTTTCGACGCCGGTGCCAGCACCGAAATCCGCTCCAGCATGTTGCGCAGCTCACGGACATTACCTGGGTAGCGATAGTTCTGCAGCGCCTGTTCCGCTTCCGTCGAAAGTGCAAACGCCATGCCTCGCTCGCGGCCGAATTCAGTCAGGAAGTAGTTGGCCAGCTCCAGAATGTCAGCGCCGCGTTCTCGCAGCGGCGGAATCTCCACCGGAATGACCTGCAGACGGTAAAACAGATCCTCGCGAAAGCTGCCCTGTTTGACCTCTTCGGCCAGGTTCTTTGCCGTGGCACAGAGTATCCGCACGTCGATGGGGAGCGACTGGGTGCCGCCGACCCGCTGCAGCTCCTTTTCCTGCAATACGCGCAGCAGCTTGGCCTGTAGCTCCAGCGGCAGCTCGCCGATTTCATCGAGCAGAATAGTGCCGCGATCAGCCAGCTCAAATTTTCCCGTCTGGGTTTTGTCGGCTCCAGTAAAGGCGCCTTTTTCATGGCCGAACAGTTCCGATTCCATCAGCCCGGCGGGGATGGCAGCACAGTTGATGCGCACGTAGGGTTGCTCGGCCCGACGGCTTTCAAAGTGGATTGCCGCCGCGACCAGTTCCTTGCCGGTACCGCTTTCGCCGTGAATAAGCACCGCGGCATCGGCCCCGGCGATCCTCCCGATCAGGCCGAGCAGTTGCTGCATCGGCGGGCTGGAGCCGATAATCGGTCGCCGAAGTCCGCCGCAATGTTCCAGTGAGACACAGCGGGCTTTGACCGCCTGCATCTCCAGCACCCGGCTGATGCGGAAGCTTAAGTCGTCTAGGTCGAAAGGTTTCTGAATATAGTCGGCGGCCCCCATTTTAAGGCAGTTGACCGCGGTGTCGGTGTTGCCGTGGGCGGTCATCATCACCACCTCAGTGCGGGGGGCGAGCTTTTTCACTTCGCCGAGCAGGGTTTCGCCGTCCAGCCCCGGCATGCGGATATCTGAGAGCAGCAGCTGGTAGCTGTGCTGTTTGATCAGTTCCAGCGCCTGGGTTCCGCTGGCCGCCTCATCGACCTGCCAGCCCTGGTTGCGCAGGTGGTCGACGACGGTAATCCGCATAATCTCCTCATCTTCAGCGACCAGCAGCCGTTCGCTCATAGTTGCTTCCCTGCAGAATCTGCGGCAAGTGGAATTGTGAAACGGAAAACCGCTCCACCTTCGGCACGATTTTCGGCCTCCAGCTCACCGCCCATCTGTTTGATCAGCGAATATGAGACCGACAGCCCAAGCCCAGTGCCTTCACCAACCTCTTTGGTGGTGAAAAACGGCTCAAAAATTTTATCCAGATGCTCCGCGGCGATCCCCGGGCCGCTATCGGCAATTTGCACCGCCAACTGATGGCTTTCCACCCAACTGCTAACTTCCAGCCGGCCACTGCTTTTGCCCAGCGCCTGTACGGCATTGCCAGCCAGATTGAGAACCACCTGGCGCAGGGCTTCCATGCCAACCCACAACGGCTCG
Source organism: uncultured Desulfuromonadales bacterium (assembly GCA_947259685.1). The sequence continues at coordinate 6,265 of CAMYNC010000014.1, forward strand.
CCGACGCCCAACTGCAGGTCGAGCTCAATGTTGCGCCGGCCCATGCAGGTGAGTTCCAGGCAGTCACGGATCATCTCATCCACATCCCCCTGCTGGCGTTTCAGCGGTTCTTTACGACCGATATTAAGCAGTTGCTGGACCGTCCCCTTGATCCGTTCAACACCCTGCCCGAGTAGCTCCAGGTAGCGGGTTAACAGATCCGGTTGGTCCATACTGCGCTGCATCGTCTGGATGCAGTTCTGCATGCCGCCCAAGGGATTGTTAATCTCGTGGGAGACCCCGGCCACCAGGCGCCCCAAGGCGGCCATTTTTTCACCTTGAAAAACTTGTTCGCGGGTGTTGATCAGTTCCTGCTGCGATTCTTCCAGGCGTTGGCAGAGTTTGCGGAAATTATTGCTGAGCGAGCCGATTTCATCATCCGGCTCACTCTCCTCCTTGGGGTCAAGCTTGGTCTGCTCAGGGTAGCGCTCCATCTGTCGGGCGAGGGCTTTTAGGCGTCTGGCGACCAGGAATTCAAAGAGCAAAAAGATGGTCAGAGAGACGATAATAATCGTTGCCACAGCGATGTTCAGCAGCAGCCGGTTGTTACGCTTAATTTCCTGGTAGGCCGAGTCGATCGGGATCGACACGCTCATGCCGCCACGGATGTCGCCGATCCGATAACCCTGGCCGGTATGACACTCGATGCAACCTGAATCGACCAACAATGGCGCCATGTAGCGTAGGCGGTGGGAACCGGCCGATGTTTCGATGCTGACCGCTTCTCTTAGCCCCTGGTCAAACCCTTCCAGGCTACTGCGTTCAAAATCGTCGGGAGAATTGTTCGGATTCATCGGTTTGAGGCTGGTGACGTTGAATTGCCCCATCCCTTCGCGCGCAGCGTAGGCAGAGAGTTCGCGGGTGACCATCGCCGGATTGCGCTTGACCAGCCAATTTCCGGCCACATCCTGAATCTGGCCATCAGGTAGAAAGGGGTTTTCCTCAACCCCAGGGGCTTTGACAAAAAACAGGCCGTTATGATCGGCCACCCACTGACGGGTGATCTTGATCTGGGCGAAGAGCATTTTCGCCTGGCGGGTCGCCTGTTCGACCACCAACTCTTCCTGGAAGCTGGAGGTGCGGTAAAAGGTGACTCCGTACGAGCAGCAGGTAATCAGGCCGATCAGGATGATGAATTTGGTTTTCAGCTGCATGCCAACCTCTTTACCAGGGTGCGGAAGGAAATGCTACCGAACGGTAACATAGAACTCTGGGGCATTGCTACCGCTAGGTAACGATTGGGCTCATTTGTTTTCCGTATCTAGCTGAAACTGCAGGATCTTTTTCTGGCATGAGGGTTGCTATTGAAATAGGTACGATAAAAAAATAAATGAATTCCACATTCCGAAGAGGAGGCAACATGCATAGGGATCAAGTAGGATTGAGGCGAAGGTCGAGGCGAACGAATTGCAGCAGATTCCAAACAGCAGCCAAAAGCAAGAGGTGAGCCTATGAAGTATGTGGCGATCTGTTCTGTTCTGGTGGTACTCGGCATGTTTGCCTATCTGGCACAGGAATCGAAGATGTTCTCCTATCTCTCGAGTGATCCAAAAGCCTGTATCAACTGCCACACCATGAACACCCATTATGCAACCTGGCAGCACAGCTCTCATCGTGAGATCGCAGACTGCGTCGACTGCCACCTGCCGCAGGATACGCTGGTCAACAAGTTAATTGCCAAGTCCAAGGATGGCTTTAATCACTCGCTGGCGATGACCCTGGGGAATTACGGTTATAACCTGCGGATTAGCACCGATGCGGCGAAGCGGATTCAAGCCAACTGCATCGCCTGCCATGAAGGCCTGGTTTCGCAGATGTTGGAAAACAGCCAGCTTTATCAACAGTTCAGCAGTCATGTGCCGATGGGGCGCAAGTGTTGGGATTGTCACCGGACTGTCCCCCACGGGACAACCAGAAACCTGACCACAACTCATAATAACCTTGGTGTCAAGGAACTCTAAATATCCAACCGGGAGATCGACTTATGAAAAAATCATCAATTGTTACTGTCATTTGCGTTCTGATCATGGTTCCCATGGTGCTGTTGGCCGTTTCAATCAAAGAGAACAAGGCTGAGCAGCAGGCGATCAACGCCGTACCGGAAATCAAGAAGCTGGAACCGAAAAGTGCTGAGTGGGGCAAGTATTATCCGCGCCAGTTCGATTCCTATATGGAGACCAAGAAGAGCGATGATATCAAAGATATGCTCAAGGATAATCCCGCCCTGGTGGTGATGTGGGCCGGCTACGGGTTTTCCAAAGATTACAATGCCCCGCGTGGTCACTATTATATCCTTGAAGACAACCTGAACACCCTGCGCACCGGCGCTCCGGTCGACACCACGACCGGGCCGATGCCGACCGCCTGCTGGACCTGTAAATCCCCCGACGTCCCGCGGTTGATCGATGAAACCAGCGAGCTGGAATTCTTTACCGGCAAATGGTCAAAGTATGGTGGCGATATCGTCAACCCGATCGGCTGCGCCGATTGCCACGACAACCAGACCATGAAGCTGACCGTGACCCGCGATTACCTCAAGCGGGGCCTGGATGCCGAAGGCAGCCGGCCGTTCGCTGAGGCCTCCCATCAGGATATGCGCACCCTGGTCTGCGCCCAGTGCCATTCTGAATACTACTTCAAGAAGACCGAATGGACTGATGATAAGGGCGAGAAGCAGACCGCTAAAGTTGTCACCTTCCCCTGGGATAACGGCACCTCGGCCGAAGCGATAGAAGCCTACTATGATCAGCGTAATTTCGTCGACTGGACCCACAAGCTGAGCAAGACCCCGATGCTCAAGGCCCAGCATCCTGGCTATGAAACCTTCATCACCGGTGTCCACGGCAAAAAGGGTCTCTCCTGCGCCGATTGCCATATGCCTTACGTCCGCGAAGGTGGCGTCAAGTACTCCAGCCATAAAATCGGCAGCCCGCTGGACGATATCGAGAACACCTGCCTGAACTGCCACGGTGGAACCGAAAAGGAGTTCAAGGCGACTGTTGAACGCAAGCTGCAGCGCAAAGAAGAGCTTTCCAAGGCCGCCATGGAGGTTCTCGCCAAGGCCCACCTGGAAGCTGCCAAGGCCTGGGAACTTGGGGCAACTGAAGCTGAAATGCAGCCGGCCCTGCAGGATATCCGTCACGGTCAATGGCGCTGGGATTATTCCATCGCCGCTCACGGCTCTTTCTTCCATGCTCCTGAAGAAACCCTGCGGGTCCTCGGTAGCTCGATCAACAAGGGACAGGAAGCCCGCATCAAGCTGCGGGCGGTGCTGGCCAAGTACAATGCAGCTGCCTTTGAAGCCCCCGATTTCTCCAGCAAGGAGAAAGCTCAAGCAGTTATCGGCCTGCCGTTTGAAAAGCTGGTCGGCGACAAGAACCAGTTCATTGATGGGCTGAAGCAGGATTGGTTCAAGCAGGGAGCAGAGCAGGGGATCTACGATCCAAAGTCCCGCGAAGGGATGGTGCTGAAGACCTCGTACCCTAATTAAATAAGCGTTCGGTTCAGACAAAACGGCCTGCCGACAATTTGCCGGCAGGCCGTTTCAATGCTGGCAGCACGTCCCGCCTTGATGGTTCAGGGCAGTTTCAAATTCTTCCCGCCTTTTCCTTTCAGGAGGGTTTTGAGCTTTTTTTTCACTCCGCTGACCACGAAAGGTTTCGCCCGGCCCCGCTCAAGCAACCTTTGCTTCATCATCTCTCGCCGGTTTTTCGGCGGGGTGTAGCTCTCTGGCCGTTTCACCAGTGACAGGGCTTGGCGGTTGCACGATGAAAGGCAGGCTCCGCAGCCGAGACAAACCTTTTCCTGCAGCAAGACAATCGGCTTATCTTGGTCAGTCAGCAGCGCAGCGACGTTGCAAGCTTTTACACAGAGCCCGCAGTTGTTACAGCGTTCGCTGTCGATCTCCAGAGTAAAGGGTGCCTTGGCAATGCCATCGGTAAAACCCATCTTCACTCCGGCCATGAGTTCGCAACAGCAGGAGCAGCAGTTGCAGATAAACGATGGCTTCTGGCGGATGTTGTCGGTGACGTGGGTCAGGCCTAACTCTCTGGCTTTTTGCAGGATCTCCAGCAGCTGCGCTTTACTCTGCTGTCTGGCAAACCCGCGCCGGACCAGAAACCTGGCCCCGCTGCCGAGGGAAATGCAGGTATCCTCCATCGGCACCCCTTTGCTGCAGGGCTGGTTCAGGTGTTCTTTCTTATGCCGGCAGTAACAAAAGCCGACCGCGCCGAAATCGGCCTGCTCGATGATCTGGCGGGCGTTTTCGTAACTGGTGATCTCTGAGCTGACCGGAATCCGGTCTTCATGTACCAGGGCGCGGGTCAGTGGAATCTTGCTGTCGAAGAACTCGCCGGCCATTCCGCCGTCGCGAGGGTTCTCATGCATATATTCCTGCATCAGCCGGGCAAGTTTCTCTCGTGGCAGGTCGCCACGATGTTTCATGAAGCTGAACTCGAAGAAGCCGATCAAGCCCGGGACCAGCAGATAATAGCTTTCCCCGCCATAGGGCAGGTCCATGACCAGCCCTTTATCGGCCATTTTTTCCAACTGGGGCAGCAGTTCAGCCGCGGGGATTTTAGTCGCTTGGACAAGTTCTTCGAGGGTTGCTTCTTCCAAAGGAAAGCGCGAGGCGATGTAAGCCTCCTGATCATCGAACAGCAGGCACAGGATTTCGCGCAGCTTATCGCTGTCGGGCAGGCCAACCGGGTACTTGTTGAGCCGATCGATCAGCGGAACGATGCTGCTTTTGCTACCGGTGTGATGACCCATCTGTTGCTCCTGTCGCCCGCTGAAAGAGTTCTGCCAACTCTGGGAAGAGGCCTATTTCTTCCAGGGATTGTTGCAGCTTTTCCGGCTCAGCAAGAAAATCGCGGATAAGTAATATTTCTGAGGCTTTCAGGTATCTGTGGAAGGGATTTTCCAGGCTGTCACCAGAGAGCTGCGCCACCACTTGTGCGACACTCAGCTCAGCAGGGTATTTTCTGATCCGCTCGGCGCGTTCAAGCAGTTTACCGCTGTAAAAGCAGATATTAAAATCAACCCCAATAATAAATTCGCGGTGCCCGGGCAGGATCTTTTTTTCGCGCAAACTGGCGAGTTTGACGATCGTTTCACAATAGGCGTTGTAGTTGCTAAAACGCTGCCCGGTCAGCAGATCGACATCGAGCAGCGGGGACTGGAAGATACCACGCAGCATCACATCGCCAGTGACCGCCCAGTCCTGTCCGGCCAGGATCAGGTCGCTCTGCGAATGGCCGGGGCAGGGGATAATTTCAATCGCCAGTTCACTCGGCAGCTCTTGTTCAATAACCTTGAACTGTTTCGGGAAGTCGGGGAACACCGAATCGTTGTCAATCTCGGTGTGAAACAGCTCCATGAATTGCTGATCGAAGCCGATATCGCCAAGCAGGGCGGTCATCTTCTCCAGCCGTTCCACGTGGCGGACGATTTTCAGGCTGTCGCGATAGGGCAGGTAGACGCTGGCGCCGTATGTCTGCTCCAGCCAGGCGGCCAGACCGTAGTGGTCGATGTGACAGTGGGTGAGGATGACTTGTTTCAGCTGATTCAGGTCGAGGTGGCTGCGCAGGTAGGTTTTGGCCTCCTCGGTTGGCGGGCCGGTATCGAATAAAGTGAGTTCGCCGTTTAGTTCGGTGCTGTAGCAGTGGACAGGGCCTACGGGGTAGGGGGTGTCGAGAGTGTGTTGAGTTGGGATCATTTACTTTCTCTGGTTATATCGAAAGATGATTAGGTTCAATTCTGTCTTCGATGTGTTGGGAAAGTCAAGGTCGCGGGGTGGCGGCCCCGCACGCCGCCTTACTCTTTTGTCTCGCCACAAAAGAGTAAGCAGAAAAGGGCGCCCGACCTCCTTGCCCTTCCGTTCCGGCGGCGTCACACGGGAGGAGAACTTCAAAAGCTTTTGATTCTCTCCCGCCGGTTTTGCTGTTAGAAAATATACTTCTCGGAAGACAGCGCAGCCGCGGCCAGCATCCGCTTGGCCTGCAGCAAACCAGTCGCATCATACTTAGTAAACCGCCGCACCCCGGAGAGCAGCATCATCAGATTATCCCCCTCCTCAATAAAATAAGCACACTTCTTCGCCGCGCTGGCAGCCTCTTCCGTCGCATTAAAGGTAAATACCTTAACCGCCGCTTTGAGGTTTTGCTGTTTGGATTCACTCAGCTGTGGCAGACTTTTCTCCGCCCGCAGCACGGCGCTTTCAATGGCAAAGATCTGGATAATGATATCGGCAGCCGCCATCAATATTTCCTGTTCATCTTCCAGTTTTGTCATGAATTTCTGAACAGCATTGCCAGACAGGATAAGGAACAGGGTCTTCAGGTTTTTCAGCAGGGTCTTTTCAGCAATGAAAGAAATCTCCTCGTCCAGCTCTTCGAAAGAGGGCGTCATCAGCGCTTCGAAGGCCTTCATGGCCTCGGCCTGCAGCGGCAATTCGCCTTTCATCGCCTTGCGCAGAATCATCCCGGTGGTCAGCAGCCGGTTGATCTCATTGGTTCCTTCGAAGATCCGGTTGATCCGCTCGTCGCGGTAGAAGCGCTCTGCCGGGTATTCGCTGCAGAAGCCGTAGCCACCGTGAATCTGCACGACTTCGTCGACAGTGCGGGCCAGTACGTCGGAGCAGAACACTTTGGAGATGGCGCATTCCACCGAGTAGTCTTCGATCCCTTTTTGGTATTCCACATAATAGTTGTCGATTCCGCGGTCGATGGTTTCCAGCTTGTGGTCGAGCAGTCCGGCCAGGCGGTAGACCAGTGATTCGGAGGCAAAGATGTCGGCGGTCAGGTTGGCAATTTTTTCCTGGATGGCACCGAAGCTGCCGATGGTCTTGCCGAACTGCTTGCGTTCATTGGCGTACTTGAGAGCCTCTGTGAGGGCATGCTTGGCGGCGCCGGTGACGCAGGCGCCAAGCTTGAAACGACCGACATTGAGGACGTTAAAGGCAATCTTATGCCCTTTGCCGATCTCGCCGAGCAGGTTTTCCACCGGTACCTGGCAATTATCAAGGATGATCTGGGTGGTCGAGCTGCCCTTGATCCCCATCTTCTTCTCTTCGTTGCCGACAATCAGGCCGGGGAAGTTTTTTTCGACCAGAAAGGCGGTGAAATGCTCCTTGTCTATTTTGACAAAGATGGTGAACAGGTCGGCGAAGCCGCCGTTGGTGGTGTACTGCTTGGTGCCATTAAGAATATAGTGACGGCCATCTTCAGAGAGGACCGCAGTTGACAGCACCCCGAGGGCGTCACTGCCGCTGCCCGGTTCGGTCAGGCAGTAGGCGGAGAGCCAGTCGCCGCTGATGACCTTTTCCAGGTACTTTTCCTTTTGCGCCGCAGTGCCGTAGTAGACCAGCGGCAGGGTGCCGATGCCGGTATGAGCGGCAAAAGCGACCGAGAACGAGCCGCTCGGGGCGATTTTTTCCGCCACCAGCATGCTGGTCGCTTTGTCCAGCTCCAGGCCGCCGTACTCTTCAGGGGCGTCGGTCATCAGCAGGCCAAGTTCGCCGCACTGTTTCATCCCGGCGACCACCAGGTCGAAATTCTGCTGGTCGATCTCCTCAATATTCGGCAAAATTTCGTTTTCGACGAACTGTTCGGTGGTTGCGGCGATGGCACGCTGCTCGTCAGTAAAATCTTCCGGGGTGAACACATCGTTGCAGGCTGTTTCGGTCAGGAGGAATTCTCCGCCTTTGAGCATCTTTTTGGTCATCTGATGTCCCTCAATGAAGTGTTATCATGTTCTTTATTTACCGCCCGTTCGCTTCGCTCACTTGAGGACGCAAAGAACGCCGAGAAAAGCGTTATTGTGACTAACCTCTGCGCCCTCTGCGTTCTCGGCGGTAAATAAAGACCTTAGAGTTTCTCAAAAATCCCCGCAGCCCCCATACCGCCACCGATGCACATGGAAACCATGCCGAACTTATTGTCCCGGCGTTGCATCTCGTGCAGCAGGGTCGCGGTCAGTTTTGCGCCAGTGCAGCCTAAGGGATGTCCCAGGGCGATGGCGCCGCCATTCACATTGATGAGCTCCGGATTCAGCTTGAGCTCCTGAATGACCGACAACGCCTGCACCGCAAAGGCCTCGTTCAATTCGATCAGCCCGATATCGCTTTGCTTGAGCCCGGCCAACTGCAGCGCCGCGGGAATCGCCTCGATCGGGCCGATGCCCATAATCTCCGGAGGCACCCCTTTGACGGCAAAAGCGATGAAGCGGGCCAGCGGCTCACCGCCGATTTTTTTCAGAAACGCTTCGGAAACCACCAGCGCTGCCGCAGCGCCATCGGTCATCTGCGAGCTGGTGCCGGCGGTGACCGTGCCGTTCAGCTTGAAGGCCGGCTTAAGTTTGGCGAGTCCCTCCAGGCTGGTGTCAGGGCGCACGCCGTCATCGATCTCGATCAGCTTTTTGTTTGTGACCGGCTTATTATTGACGATGCTGGTTTCTTCAACCTCGACCGGAATGATCTCGTCGCCGAACTTGCCGGCGGCAATCGCCGCTGCAGCTTTCTGATGGCTGCCGACGGCGAAGGCGTCCTGCGGTTCGCGACCGATGGCATACTTATCGGCGACCAGTTCGGCGGTAATCCCCATCGAGGTGAAAGCCTCCGGCCATTCCGCGACCAGGCCGGGGTTGGCGCTGTATTTGTTGCCGGCCATCGGCACCATGCTCATCGATTCGGCGCCGCCGGCGATGATGCAGTCGGCAAAACCGGCGATGATCCGCTCGGCGGCTGTGGCGATGGTCTGCAATCCCGAAGAGCAGAAGCGGTTGATGGTCTGCGCTGGTACCTGGTAGGGCAGACCCGCTTTCAAACTGGCGATGCGTGCCAGGTTCATTCCCTGTTCTCCTTCGGGAAAGGCGCAGCCGATCAGCACATCGTCGATCTGCATGGGGTCGATGCCGGTTCGCTCTACCAGCCCGGCAATCGCCGCGGCGGCCAGATCATCGGGGCGCATATCTTTTAGCCCGCCCTTTTTCGCCCGGCAGCCGGGGGTGCGGTAGGCAGCGAGTATATAGGCTGTTTTCATCTTCTGTCCTCCGGATATCTGTAGGGGCGAATCAATTCCGTAGCGCCTTGCCTTTTTTCAACATGTGCTGAATCCGCTCTGCGGTCTTGCGGTTGCCACAGAGCTTGAGGAACGCTTCGCGCTCCAACTGCAGCAGGTAACTTTCAGAAATCGCGGTGCCGGCCGGCAGGTCGCCGCCGCAGATCACATCGGCAATAATCCCGGCAATCTGTTTTTCATATTCGGTGATATAGCCCCCCTGGTGCATATTCCACAGGCTGCTCTTCAAACTGGCGGCGATACTGCGACCCGGTGCCGGCAGGTTTTCCACTGGCTGCGGCGGCCGGTAGTTGCTCGCCAGGGCCAAGACCTTCTGCTTGGCATCGCTGAGCAGCCGATCGAGGTCCATACTGATGCTGTCGCCGGGGCGCATGTAGTTCAGGTCATACAGCTCGGCCGCGCCCATCGAGACAGTCGCCATGCCGATCTGTTTGAAATATTTGAAGATAAAGGGGGTCGGGTCGATTTCGTACTGCTGCGCCAGTGCGACGGCGCGCAGGCACATCTCTTTGGTGCCGCCGCCGGCCGGCAGGATGCCGACACCGATTTCCACCAGCCCCATGTAGGTTTCGGCGTAGGCGTTGATGGCCGCCGCGTGCAGGGAGAATTCGCAGCCACCGCCGAGGGCCATGCCGAAGGGCGCGGAGACTACCGGAACTTTGGCGTATTTTATCGCCATGGTCGCTTTCTGGAAGGCCCGCACCATCAGCTCGATGTCGTCATAGGCGCCTTCGGCGAGAGCGGTGGCGAGCAGCATCAGGTTGGCGCCGACCGAAAAGTTGACCCCCTGGTTGCCGATCACCAGCCCGACCCCATCAGTTTCTGCCCGTTTAATCGCCTGGTGGGTCATCGACAGGATATCGCCGCTGATGGTGTTCATCTTCGAATGAAATTCAAAGTTGAACACCCCGTCGCCCAGATCGACCAGCGAAGCGCTGCGGTTCTTTGTGACCACTCCGCCCGATTTCTTCAGAATCTGCAGGTTGATCTGTCCAGACTTGAGCGGATAGGGGAGATATTGCTTGCTCTGCAGGTCGAAATATTCCTTCTGGCCCTTGTCGTTGAAGCGATAGAAGCGTTCGACGCCATGCAATTTTTCCGGTACCTTGACGCCGTCCTGCTCCGCCCGTTTGACGAACTCGGCGACGCCGATGGCATCGAGCATCTCGAAGGGGCCGATCTCCCAGTTGAAGCCCCATTTCATGGCGTTGTCGACATTGACCACATCATCGGCGATCTCGGGGATCCGGTTGACCGTGTAGATCAGGGTGTCACGCAGAGTCTTCCAGGCATACTCGGCGGCCTTATCCTGCCCCTCGACGACCATTTTTACTTTCTGCGCCGGATCGTCGACCATTTTCACTGCGCTCAAAGAGGCGAACTTCGGCTTTGCCAGTGGTTTGAAGTCGCCGCTTTGATAGTCGAAATAGAAGATCTGCCGCTGGCCGTCGATCAGCTCTTTTTTATAAAAGCCGGCCTTACTCTTGTTGCCGAGCAGGCCGTTGTCGACCATTTTTTGCATAAACTCTGGAACCTTGAACACCTCCCGCTCTTCGTCTTCGCGCAGCAGTTCATAGGAATTATTTCCGACATGGATCAGGGTGTCGATGCCGACCAGATCTGCGGTGCGAAAAGCCGCTGATTTGGGCCGGGCGGTGGCCGGGCCGGCGATGGCGTCGACCTCTTCGACGCTCAGTCCCATCGCCAGCATATGCTCGATCCCCTTGTAAATGGCATAGACGCCGATCCGGTTGGCGATGAAATTGGGAGTGTCCTTAGCGTAAACGATCCCCTTGCCGAGCCGGCGGCTGATAAATTCAGCCATTTCGGCCACCACTGCGGTATCGGTCTGCTGGCAGGGAACGATCTCCAGCAGGCGCATGTAGCGCGGCGGGTTGAAAAAGTGGCTGACGAGAAAGTTCCGTCGCAGGTTCGCCGGCAGTGCCTCGGCCATGGCGTTGATCGACAAACCGCTGGTATTGGAAGTGAGCACCGCGCCCGGTTTTATATGCGGGGCGATTTTCTTCAGCAGTTCCAACTTGATTGGCAGATGTTCGATGACGACTTCAACCACCCAGTCGCAAGTTTCTAGCTGTGCCAGATCATCTTCGAAATTACCGATAGTGATCTGCGCGGCATACTCTTTTAGGTAGAGTGGCGCCGGTTTCATTTTCAGCAGTCCCTGTAGGCCGGCTGTGGCAATCCGGTTGCGTACTTGCGGACTCTTCAGGGTCAGCCCCTTGGCCTGTTCCTCGGCGCTGGGCTGTTTGGGAATGATATCGAGCAGCAGCACCTGGAGCCCGGCGTTTGCCAGATGTGCGGCGATGGTTGCGCCCATGACGCCAGCGCCGAGTACGGCGACGCGATTGATTTGCCTCATCTTTGATCCTCCGTCTCTGCTAAGTGTTCAAGAGGTGTACGGCAAGTATAGATGAGCAGAGCAAAATGGCAGCAGTTGCTGGCTGAATGTTCTGCTGATTTTTATATCTTCCCCTTAAGCTTATTTACTTTTACGTTCACGTCAATCGGTTGGGAAGGATTTTCGCCCCGGCGGGATGGATGGCAAACAACCCTCTGTCCCGTAACCAGCAAGCCAAGCGCTGAATAGCATATATAACCTCCGCAGACTTGCTTCCTCATGAGAACCTGATAGATATGAGTAATGTAAACAATTAAATTGAACTTTCTTCTGGATAGCCGAGATTCCGGGACGATTTAATTCCGGGCAGCCGGGGTGCAGAGGGTGGCCGGTTCATGTAGCAGGGGGAGGACAGAATGCGCTTAACGACACAGCTGGTTTTATTGACTGCTTGTTTGCTCGGTTTGCCTGCTACGGCGAAAACGGCGGAGTTTACTGCCGGGGATAATCCACCCCGAGCGGTATCCCTGCGAATAGTTGCGTACCAAAAGCTGATCGCAAACAAGCATGCAAGCTATCAGCAACAGCGATTGGCGCAGTTACAACAGTTGCGGGAGAGGGTGCAACAGTCTGGGATGGACGGATTTTCCGGGGCGCGCCCCGAAGATACTGCCTGGGCCTTAGCTGTTATTCATGACCGGCAAGCGATGCAAGAGATCCAAACTTCTTTTCAACAGGGGTGGCAGGATCTTTCCGACCTGGAGGACCTGTTCCAGGACGCCAGTCCGCAAATGCCAGCGGCTTCTTTTTTTATGCAGCGGGATTCATTCCGCAGGATCCCGAGCGAGCGTTCCACGATCCGCTTGGCCATGACCGCGCAGGGTCCCAAAATCGCTGCGGTGACGGCACTGAATTCCGCTGGTATGGCGATTCAATCTGAGGTCGGATGTGTCGGTTGTCATCGGAAATGAGAATCTTCATCTGGTGCTCGTCAGATGGTTCTACGGTTGAGTCGCAAGTGAAAAGATCCTCTGATTAGAATAAATCTTCCACTGGATCCTTCTCCCTGAGGGAGAAGGTGGCCGGAGGCCGGATGAGGGGGCATAGCTGGCAATTGCCACGACGTTCCCCCTCACCATGGGATATGAGGGTCTGGTTTGGTCGTGGCTTAAAATCTATAACTGATCTGGGCGCTGAGGATATCGACAGAATTATCGTATTCGCCGGCCAGTGAGCCGAGTTTGGGATTCTCGGCCAGGCTTTTGTCCAGGTCGGAATCGGAGATAAACAGGTGGGCGTAGCCGAAATCCATCATCAGCTGTTGACTGAAGGCATAGCCCGCGCCAAGCGCCACCCAGTAGCGGTCTTCACCAGGAATCCTTGGGGTGCGATATTTGGCATTGGGGATCGGCGTTTCATCGAAGGCCAGCCCGCAGCGCAGGGTCAGAGCTGCTGAATAGAAGTAGCTGGCGCCGACTGAAGCCCGCCAGCTGTCATCCCAGTTCTCTTCTGTTGTGCTCGAAGTGCTGCCGCCGATTCCGTTTCCCTCAAAGTTCAAAGTCAACTCATCGAATGAGCTCCAGCCAGTCCAGGTGACATCCCCCATCAGGGCCCACTTGTCATTGAGCTGGTGATAGATGCTCAATGAAGCGGTGGCCGGCAGGGTGATTTTGCCATTGACCCCTTGGTAGGAAAATAGCGCCTCGGCCACTGGGTTGCCGGAAAAAGCGTCCGGGAGTCGGGTTTTGGTCTTGCCTGTTAATTTATGTTTGATTTCCGAACGGTAGGCAAATCCGAGGCGGGTTTGCGGGGTGAATTCGTAGAGCAGGCCGAAATTGATCCCCAGAGACCAGTCGTCCGCATCATTTTTTACAAACACGTCGGTTGCGCTGCTGCTGAATGCTGAACCGGCCAGCGCCCGAGCATCGACCATGCTGGAGAGGGTGGCATCGATGTACTGAATATTAAGGCCGAAGCCGGCACTGAACTTGTCATTGAAGCGATGAGCGACCGCGGGGTTGATGTTGATGGCGGTGACCGAAGATTCTACGGCGTGGTAGCGGCCGATCCAGCTGCGAGAGTAGTCCGTCGAGAGTGCGAAAGGTGCGTTAATGCCCAGCCCGATGGCCCAGCTTTCGTTCAGTCGGTTCAGGTAATAAAGGTTGGGGATCACCCCGGCTTCGCCAGCATCGCCAGCATTGCCGCCGGTGATCGGGTTTCCCGAAGAATTCTCTGCACCTTTAGCCTTGAACTTGGCAGAAGGGATAATCAGGTGGGCCGCTCCGACCAGCTGTTGCCCCTCATGGCGCAGCATTCCGGCGGGGTTGTAGAAGATGGTCGAGGCGTCTTCGGCGCTGGCCGAGCCGCCGGCATAGGCATTGCCGAGCCCGGGGACCGATTGTTCGATAATTGCAAAGCCTGCCGCGCATGCCGAGCTTGCCAGTCCCGCTAGCAGCAGAACTGCGGTGATAACAGAACCCAACTGTAGATACATAACCCTCTCCTTTGACCGGGGCCGAATGGCCCAGCGCTAAATACTCATCAACTATGTGGGATTTGGGTGGCCGGCGACGCACAGTTTACGGGAAAACTGAATGGAACGACATTATATAATTTCTTAAGCGCGTGTTCAGGACATTGTAACGAACTTATTCCATTAATCCAGCGGTAATTTCCCAAAGTCAAAGCCGGCTGCTTTCTTGACAGTGGCCAGCGGCTGTGATAACGAAGGCGGACTGTTCTTGCCGCGTAGGCTCTGCAAGGCTGCTTATCCAACCCATCAACATCTTCAGGGGGTGTTATGAAGCATCAGAAATCCGAAGTATTGTTTAATAAGGCCAAGACCGTCATCCCGGGGGGCGTGAACAGCCCGGTGCGGGCCTTTAAATCGGTCGGCTGCAACCCGATCTTTATCGAGAAGGCCGCCGGCAGCAAGATTTATGATGCCGATGGCAATGAATATATCGACTATGTCGGTTCCTGGGGACCGATGATCCTTGGCCACTGCCACCCGAAGGTGGTCGAAGCGATCCAGAAAACAGCGGCCACTGGTGCTTCTTTCGGTGCGCCGACCGCGCGCGAGACCGAGCTGGCCGAGCTGGTCTGTGAAGCCTATCCGAATATCGAAAAGGTGCGGATGGTCTCTTCCGGTACTGAGGCGACCATGAGCGCGATCCGTTTGGCACGCGGCTATACCGGTCGCGACAAGATTCTTAAATTCGATGGCTGCTACCATGGCCATGCCGATAGTTTGCTGGTCAAGGCAGGCAGTGGGTTGGCGACCTTCGGGGTGCCGACCTCGCCTGGGGTGCCGGCCGATTTCGCTAAATACACCTTGACCGCCACCTACAATGATCTGGCTGAAGTCAAACGGATGATTGCGGCCAACCAAGATGAGATTGCCTGTATCATTCTTGAGCCGATTGCCGGTAATATGGGCTGTGTGCCACCGGCTACCGGCTTCCTCGAGGGGCTGCGTGAACTCTGCAGTGCTGAAGGAATCCTGCTGATTATCGATGAAGTCATGACCGGGTTCCGGGTCGCTTTTGGCGGTGCCCAGGAGCGCTTCAAGGTGCAAGGCGATCTGGTCTGTCTCGGTAAGATCATCGGCGGCGGCTTGCCGGTCGGTGCCTTCGGCGGCAAACAGGAGGTCATGGATTCCCTTTCTCCGGAGGGCGGCGTCTATCAGGCCGGAACCCTGTCGGGGAACCCGCTGGCGATGAGTGCCGGGATTGCCACCCTGGCACTGCTCAAGCAAGAGGGCTTCTACCAGCAGCTTGAAGAAAAGAGCGCCTATCTGGAAAAGGGCCTGCTGCAGGTTGCCAGAAGCAGCTCACAGGCGACCTGCTGGCAGCGGGTCGGGGGCATGTTCTGCACCTATTTTCAGAGCGGACCGGTGAATTCATTTGCGGATGCTGCCAACAGCGACACCGAAACCTTTGGTAAGTTCTTCCGCAACATGCTTGAGCAGGGTATCAATCTGGCGCCTTCACAGTTCGAGGCTGGCTTTATGAGCATTGCCCATTCGACCGAGGATCTCGATAAAACTATCGAGGCAGCTGAGAAGTCGTTTGCTGTTCTGTAGTTAGCGAAATTCTTCCCCCGCGGCCTGTGTTGCAGGCGTTGCAAAGCCGGCAGTTTGCGGTTGACTTCGCAGGGGTGCTGTGGTATTTAAACTCCGCTTTTACGGCAGATTGTATGCTGTATCCAGAGAATAATGGCTGAAGACAACCGTCAAATATTCAGGTCCCTCGGGTTCCTATCGAGTGTCGGCATCACCATGGTCGCGGCGACCTTTATCGGTCTGGCGATGGGCTATTATCTCGATAAGTGGCTCGGTACCGAGCCTTGGTTGACGTTGATCTTTCTGTTGTTGGGGATTGTTGCCGGGTTCCGCAATATTTATATTATGACCTCGCGCGAATTGCGAAGACAGCAACAGAACGAAGAGGCAGAGGCGGATAAGTCGAGTGACAAATAAGGATGACCAACTGCTGGTGGAAATGGCCCGGCGCAATTGGTACATTCTGGCTCTTCTGGTTTTAGCAAGTCTGCTTTGGCGTTCGATCGCCGTGACTCAAGGTGTTCTGGCTGGTGGGCTGGTCGCGATTATTGCTTACGGCTGGCTCTACCGGTCTTTGGTAAAGGCTTTAGCTAACCCCGATAAGCGTGCCGCGCGGGGTTTTCAAATGACATACTTTGTAAGGCTGGCGGCGGTGGCTGCAGCGTTATTCCTGCTGATCGCAAAAGGGGGAGTTCACCCGGTTGCTCTTTCAGTTGGATTGTCAGTGGTCGTGATTAATATATTCTGGGCTACGTTTAGGCGCCTGTTTTAAAGGAGACGATTTTTATGGTCCATCCCTTTTTGATTCTTGACTGGATAGCGCAGCAGCTTCATCTTGATGCTCTTATCGGTGGCCTCAATAACCCAGATAGTCTCAAGGCGGCGCTCTATGCTTTTCTGGTTAGTGCGATTCTGATTGTGGTTGCCTTTATCGCCACCCGCTCCATCTCTCTGGTTCCGACCGGAGCGCAAAATTTCATGGAGACGATCGTCACTGGAGTAGAGGGCCTGATCGAGTCGACCATGGGTGAAGAGGGAAAGGCTTACTTTCCTCTGCTCGCGACTTTCGCGATGTTTATCCTCGTCTCCAACCTGATTGCCTTGGTTCCTGGCCTCTACCCGCCGACCGCTTGTGTGAATACCAATGCGGCACTGGCTTTGACGGTTTTCGTCATGACCCATGTGATCGGAGCCAAAAAGCACGGCGCGGCTTACTTCAAGCATTTCATGGGGCCGATCTGGTGGTTGGCGCCGCTGATTTTTGTTATTGAGCTTATCGGTCACATTGCCCGGCCACTCTCCCTCACCTTGCGTTTGTTCGGTAATATGTGGGGCCATGAAATTGTACTGATGATCTTCATTATGCTGGTACCGTTCTTTGTGCCGGTTCCGATGATGCTGATGGGTGTGCTGGTCGCCTTTATCCAGACCTTCGTTTTCACCTTGCTGGCGATGATCTACATAGCCGGGGCGCTGGAAGAAGCTCACTAAATTACGTTATTTACTTTTCGCAAGGGCGAAGAGTTAAGTCCTATAGAATATAGGAACAATCCAACACAGGAAAAAGAAGGAGTAAGGCAATGGAATTTTTCGCATGGTGTATGATCGCTGCTGGTTTCGGTATGGCA
Organism: uncultured Desulfuromonadales bacterium; assembly: GCA_947259685.1. The sequence continues at coordinate 23,431 of CAMYNC010000014.1, forward strand.
ATCGGTTCTTTCGGTACTGGTCTCGGTCAGGGTCTGGCTATCAAGTCGGCTGTTGAAGGTGTTGCTCGCAACCCAGGCGCTTCCGGTAAAATCATGACCACCATGATGGTTGGTCTGGCGATGATCGAGTCCCTGGCCATCTACGTTTTCGTTGTGTCCATGATCATCCTTTTCGCCAACCCCTTCACCGACCAGGTGATGCAGCTTCTGGCGAAGTAATCGACTTTTTAAAGTTGATTTAAAAAAGGGCGAGCCCATTCGGGTTCGCCCTTTTTTTATTTATTGTTTGACTGAAGAAATGTTGCATTGTCAATAGTTGTGGTTGCTCTGAATGGCTCTATAGGTGCCGATAACGCCTGAAAAATAAAGAAATAATCACCCTGATGATTGCTTCGTCGTCCGAATCGCGGTAGTATTCCAATTGTTGCAAATGCAATGTTTCTGTTGCATTAGCTAAACTCTCTTTTTGGAGGTGGGCGATGGCGAGCCGCTATCTCGATCTTGATCAGCTTATCCAAACTAGTCTCAGTCAGCCGGAAAATGAAATCTATGTCAGTAAGACGATCCTCGACAGTGTTGCCGATGGGGTCTTTTCCGTCGATCTGGAGAGAAAGATAACCTCCTTCAATCGGGCGGCCGAGCATATTACCGGCTATTCCCGTTATGAAGTGATCGGGCGCTCCTGCGCTGATGTTTTCGGTTCAGAAGTCTGCGAGAACAGTTGTCCGGTGCTTGAAGCGATCGCTTCCGAAGAATCGGTGGTCAATCGTGAGTTTGAGATTCTTGATCGGCAAAAGCGCAAGGTGCCGATTTCGGTCAGTGCCTCAGTGCTGCGCGATGGCATGGGGCAGATTGTCGGTGCCGTCGAGACCTTTCGTGACCTGACGATCATTGCCCAGATGCAGGAACAGGTCAAAGAGCGCTACAGCTTTCGGGGGATCTACAGTCGCAATCCGGCGATGCACAACCTGTTTAACGTGCTACCTGATATCGCCGCCAGCGACGCCACGGTACTGGTGCAAGGCGACAGCGGCACCGGCAAGGAGTTATTCGCCAAAGCGCTGCATGACTTGAGCGCCCGCCGCGATGGGCCGCTGGTGATTGTCAACTGTGGGGCTTTGCCTGAGCCGCTGCTGGAGGCGGAAATTTTTGGCGCCAAACGCGGAGCCTACACCGGTGCAATGGAAAATCGCCCCGGCCGCTTGGAGATGGCCCAAGGCGGGACCCTGTTCCTTGATGAGATCGGCGATTTGCCGCTGGCCCTGCAGGTCAAGCTGCTGCGGGTCTTGGAAAATCGTGAATTCCAGCCGCTGGGTGCAAAGCATCCACAGAAAGCTGATGTCCGCTTTGTTACCGCGACCCACCGGCATATCGAAACCATGGTCGAAGAGGGCAGCTTCCGGCGCGACCTGTTCTTTCGTATCAATGTGGTCGGTTTTCATATTCCACCGTTACGTGACCGCAAAGAGGACATTCCGCTGCTGATCGATCTGGCGCTCAATAAGCTGAATAAGGAGTACAATAAAAAGATTCGCGGTTTTACTCCCGACGCTATGCAGCGCTTGATGCAGCATGATTTTCCCGGAAACATTCGAGAACTGCTGAACCTGGTCGAGCAGACGGTTATTCTGTGTCGCGAAGGGGAGATCGGGCAGGATCTATTGCCGGAGTATCTGCAGGAAGGTGGTGGTTCGGTCACCCATCGGCAGCGTACTCGCGGCTGTCCTACCGCTGAGGAATTGGCCCGGGCGCTGGATCGTTTTCATGGCAACCGGCAGTTGGTGGCTCAGGAGTTCGGGGTTGAGCGAACCACTCTTTGGCGCTGGATGAAACGGTTAAATCTAACTTGAAAAAAAGCGGCGGTCCCGATTCGGGACCGCCGCTTTTTTTTATTTGCATGTCAGACCGCTAGCGGATGCTCATAAATATTCTACCTTCGCCCTTGCCGTAGCCGGAGGTGTCTGGATCGTAGCGTAGCTTGATGACGATATCGTTGTAGAGTTTGAAGGTAGTTGAGCTGAGGTCGCTGCTGTTGAGTTTGCCGCGCCGAATATGTTTGCCGTAACGGAAAACATAATCTCCCTCAAAAAAGGTGCCGATCAGTTGGGATTCTCGGGTTTTCAGGTTTTTGATCTCCAGGGTCACTTTATCGTAGGGCAGTTTATAAAAACGGACCAGCATGGGGTCTAGCTTCATGGAATTGTAGTAGTAGGTGCGGTTGGTTTTATACATGTAGGCAACCGGCACAATGGTAAAAACGGTGTCGCGGCTGTTGAGAATCTTACGCCGATCCTCAGCGGAATAGGTCGCCAGCCGCTCACGCAGCACCTTTTCATGCTCTAATTCGATCTTGCGCTCGGCCTTGGTCTCCGCAGCCTGCTCTAGGCGAGCGGTTTTCGACTTTTCTTTCCGCCATTTATCGATCAGTTTATTTTTAGCGAAATTGGCTATAAGTTTGCCGGTTTCGCCATTTTCTACCCGGAAACTTCCTTTCAGGCTTTTGCCGGCCAATCTAAATTCGATCTGATAAATCCCGATCGCCACATCCAGGTAGCTAGCCGGCGTCTGGCTGAACTCTTCGCCATTAATAAAAATCTGCGCGCCGCTGGGGATGCTTGCCAGTTGGACATTGCCGTAGCCTTGATCGACCTCAGGGGGTTGTAGGGTGCCGGAAAATTTGCTCGGTTTTGGATCTTCGAAATAAAACCACTTTCTCAGTGGAGTGATCTCATCCAGGGTGAAGCTCCAGTTTTGTGATTCGCTGCCATCAAGATTGGTGACGTTGATGCTGTGCTCACCGATGGGTATATCGGGATTGGTATAGGGCGCATGGCCGACAAATATGCCGTTGAGATAGACATTCTGCCCCTCGGGTATGGAATAGATCTCAACCACTCCGGTTTCGGCAAGGGCCGGGCCGCAATAAAACAGGGTCAAAATGGCAACAAGCAGCAGGACGCGACTGGTCATTAAGCTGGTCTCCTGGCAATGGCCGATGGGCCATATTTGAGTGATGAGCTGATTTTGGTAAAGATCGGCGGGGCAGCGGTCGATACCTGTAGTCTCCCCTCGTGAAGGAAAGCTAACCTGTCAGCGGGAAGATGTCAACCTGAGGTTAGCTAGAGGCCGGTTTTCCCCTAAATTGACAAAGACGCCAGACGAATGGTGACATGAAGGGGGGTTGCAGATGTTGCATGCGGCGTAATGCAACCTGGCTATGCAACGATGCTGCTAGTAGAAATCAGGACGACTTTGTAAGTGGAGGAAAAATAAGCGGTTGCAAAAAATTTCAACGGCCTTTCAGGAAACAAAAGAGAAATATTCCCCCATCTGGTTTGGTTTCATTTGTGGCTGGCGTTGCAAATGCAACAATTAGCCGATATTTATAATTAATCTGGTTATTATTATTGCCCCTTCCTAAGCCACTAAAAATATTGAGAGAATAAAAAAAATATACAGTTTGGCTGTCTTGGCACAACTGTTGGAGTATAGACTGGCATGAAGCCATCGAGCGAAAAAAATACCATTTGGGTCGCAGTCCCATACTACTGCGCCTTATTGGTGCCGAAGCGGGGTCTTAGCCGAATTTTCTTTTTCGCTCAGATCGATCTGGAACGCAGCAGGGTGGTTTATCAGACCATGAAGATCTGGCCTGGTCGGCAGGCCGGTGGGTTGGCCCGCTGGTTAAAAGAACAGGGTGCCCATGGGCTTCTCAGCACCGATCAGGCTCCTAAGTATCAGTGGGAGCTCGGCGAAGAGGGGATCTGGCATTGGCACGCAGGGGCCAGTGATGTTGATGAACTGATCAGCGCTTGGATCGACTATGTTGGGGACCGGGAGAATGGTTTTGTCGGAGCCCAGCAGATGATCGGCGAGCCACAGAGGAAAAGACGTGAAGATAGCCATATCAGCCCGCGGCCCGACACCCTTTAGCGATATTGACGAGCGTTTTGGCCGTGCTTACTGGTTTCTGGTCTACAGCGACGAGGATGACAGTTGGGTGCCGGTCGAAAACAGCGAAAATCGAGCCTTGGCCAACGGTGCTGGCAGCAGTACCGCAGAAATGATGAAAGAACTTTCTGTCGATCAGGTGCTCACCGGAGAAACCGGCCCGAAAGCTTTTCGGGTGCTCAGCCAGGCCGGGATCAAGGTTTGCCATGGGGTTTGCGGGTTGGTCAGCGATGTTTATGACGCCTGGAAGAATCAGGAATTACCAACGGCCAAGGCGGCTAACGACAATGGCAGCCCCAATTGCCTGATGACCGCAGCCGGTCAGCAAAAAGGTGGAAAGATCGTATTTAACGAAGTCTAGACTGCCCGCTGCAAAGTCGGGCTAAAAGTAAACAGCTTCGAAGGGTTCGGAGCAAAATTCGAATGGAATGGAGGACAGCATGGCAAGTAGTTCCCGGACGTCCAACCTAACACTGAATGCGCTTGAGAGTGCATTGGTCGGACGACTCAAAACTGGTAGCAACACCTATTTTCTTTCCCTGTCGATCTGCGCATTGCTTTTGTTTGCCGGTTCAGTCGCCGGTCTGCAGGCAACTATCGGCGGACATCATGTGTTTTATGGCGTCACCCGGCAGGTCTCCTGGGGCGTGTTGATTTCGACCTATATTTTCTTTGTGGTCACCTCGACCGGTCTGTGCCTGGTCTCATCGATCGGCCATATCTTCGGCAGTAAAACCTTTTTGCCGATCGCCAAGCGGGCGGTGTTTTTATCGATCGTGACTCTGCTAGCTGGTTTTTTTGTCATTGCCGCAGAAATCAAGGTGCCGATTCGAATGATGGTCTACAACATCATTTCCCCAAATCTGTCCTCGAACATCTGGTGGATGGGGACCCTGTACGGCGTGGCTCTGGGGTTGATGATCGTCGAATTCATCTGTCTGCAGCTTAGATTCTACAAGGTTGCGATCGTCGCTGGGTTTATCACCGTGATTGCCGAAATCGCCGCCAACAGTAACCTGGCCGGGGTCTTCGGCCTGCTCAACGGCCGGCCGTTCTGGCATGGCCCCTACCTGCCGATCTTCTTTATTGCTTCGGCGGTGATGGTCGGCTCCGCGGCGATGATCTTCTTCAACGTGCTGGCACAGAAAATTCATGGCGGTGAGATGGACGATGCTATGAAGACCTGCATGGCCGCCTGCCGCAAGGTGGCGATCCTGATGATCTGCGTCATCCTGTTCTTTACCATCTGGCGGACTGTCGCGACCCTGGCCGGCCAACCAAATGGTCAATATGTCGGCGTTATGGCAATGCTGGCCGGCGACTACGCCTGGAGTTTCTGGGGGGGCGAAATCCTGATGACCCTGATTGTGCCGCTGGTCCTGTTCATTCTCTCTGGCGGCACCCGGATGAGGATGATGGTGATTGCATCGGCCCTGATGGTCTTTGGTGCCTTCTTCATGCGCTACAACATGGTCATCATCGGCCAGGTGATCCCGGTTTACCACGATCTGGGCGTGACCGGCTCAACCGAACTGCTCAAATACTTCCCGACTTTCACAGAGATCGTGGTGGTGCTGGGTGGCTTCGGCCTGACCGGGTTCCTGTTCCTGCAGGGCGAGAAGATTTTCAACGGCCACAAGGTTGAAGATCACTAGGGCGTAGACAGATTCAATCATGACATCCTTACGGAGATGACGATGAGTAATATCAAGATGGAACTCGATAAGATGAATAATGAAGGGGTAGACAATCTGTCCGTCGAAGAGCGCCGCAGATTTCTCAAGATGGGCCTGGTGGTCACCGGGGTTTTCGCCGGCGGCAGCCTGCTTTCTGTCACTTCAAATGTAAATAAGGCCTTTGCTTCGGCCGATCAGTTTGCCGAGCAATATCCCTACAAGCCGCATTACAGCATGATCATGCATATTGACCGCTGCGTCGACTGCGAACTCTGCAAGTCGGCCTGTGCAAAAACCAACCAGGTCCCCAGCTACGGCTTCCGGACCACGATTCTGGAGCGGCCGATTCCAAAAGGCATCGATCAGAAACGGGAATTTCTGCCCGTGCTCTGCAATCACTGTAATGTCGCTCAGTGCACCCGGGTCTGCCCGACCAAGGCGACCTATAAGAACGAAGAGAACGGTATCGTCATGATGGATACCAGCAAGTGCATCGGCTGCCTCTCCTGCCAGTTGGGTTGCCCCTACAATGCCCGCTACTTCAACGAAGACAAATGGGCAGTTGATAAGTGCAACTTCTGTTTCGATACCCGCCTGAGCAAGGGTGAGAAGCTGACTGCCTGTTCCGAAGCTTGTCCGGCCGGAGTGCGGATCTTCGGGGACCTGTCGAAGCAGAATGATCGGGTCTACCAGGAAGTACACACGGTGGCCAGAACCGTCTGGGTCTTGCGTCCTGAGGCCGGTACCAAGCCGAACGTCTTTTATACTCGGGGCTAACCAGAGCGATACGCGCTGACCCAAAGAACAAGGAGGAAGTTCAATGAAACGGATTGCGTTACTGATTTTCGTCGCTCTGACTGCACTGCTGCTGGTCAATGCCGGGCTGGTGGTCGCCAGCGATGATGACGGTTTCCCGGAAGAAGATATCATCTATACCGAACCGGTTGTCGGGGTGGTTTTCAGCCATGACTACCACGTCAATGAGGCGGGGATGGATTGCGAAAGTTGCCACGATGATGTGTTTGAGATGGAAGCTCTGGCGGCCCAGGAGCAAGCGGATTTTAACATGCAGGGTTTAAGCGAAGGACTTTACTGCGGGGCCTGCCACGACGGCGACATGGCTTTTGATTCCGACAGCCGCTGTGCCAGCTGTCACATTGGGGTCATCGGTTACAATCGGGCCAAGGGTGTTGATGAGGCTGCCCAAGGAGGCCATTAGGCCGATGAGCGGCGATCGCAACTGTACCATCAACAGGGCGGGATTGCCCGTCTGCGGAATCCTGGCGGAGCCAGATTGTGGTCACTGTCAGTCGCAGCCGAGCGACAACTGCAAGTGCGGGATCCCTGGCAAGCCTAGCTGCCATTCTGCCGCTGGGCATGCCGAACAGGAAAATGAGCTGGCCACTTGTCGGCAGGCTGACTGCCGAGGCCTGGTGGGCAGATAAGCAGATCAGATTTATCTATATTCGGTTGGGGAAGACATGCTGTCGGGCGCTCGTAAGGGCGCCCATTTTTTTTCCAGAAACCCCCTAAATAATTGCTCTGGCGCAGGAACGCAGGTGCTGGGGAGGTTAGGGGGAGAGATTTTCATTAGTTTTGGCTAGAAATGGAGGGCTTCTGGTCATTTGGCGGAGGAATGTTGCATTTGTGTTGCAAATTGCAACTTTTTAGTTGCTTTTTTCCCACATCATAGGTATTAAATAGGCGTTTTGCCGTAAAAAGCCATTGGGCAGTTCAGTATTGACTGCCTGCTCCTCATTTTTCATCGCTAATGCATTGTCGGGCGAATCAATGGGAACAGCCAAAAAGGAAAAAGAGTCATGGGTAAGAACGTCAAGGATTTTTTAGCCTGGTGCCGCCGGCACCTGATTCTGGTCACCGTCATCACCTTTGTTATGATTGCGGCCTTCGGCTATGTCAATGTGCAGGTGCTGCACATGACCTCCGAACCTGAATTCTGTCATCTCTGTCACCCGGCAAAGGGGTTCGGCGCTTTGGCCGAGGTTGATTCCTGGGAACACTCCGGGCATGCCGAAGCAGGCGTCTCCTGCCTTGACTGTCACGGTCAGCCTGGCGTTTTCGGCTATGTCAAAGCCAAGATGGGCGGCTTGAAAGATCTGTATTTTCAGCTGACGATTACCCCGGAAGAAAAGCTCAAGATTCTGGAAAATCCGGACGAGGGACTGGTTCCTTCGCTGCAGTGTTTGTTCTGCCATACTGATGAGGGGAACAAGCAGTATCGCGAAGAGCATAAGTACACCATGGAAATTGTCGAGATGCGAATGCTCGATTCGGTACAAAATCCTGAATTCCGTGAGCGCAAGGGCCTGCCGGATATTATGAATGAGACCTTTGTCGGTGGTACTCAGTTTGACCATGCCTTCCACATCGAATCTTTCGAAATGGAATGTAACAACTGTCACTTCGGCTTGATTCACCGTGCGCAATCGAAGGTCGATCGGATGAATATGTGTCTGGTCTGCCACGCAGAAAATGAAGATTCTTCGGCGCCGCAACTTGCTGACTGTAAAACCTGTCATGAGGCCCAGCTGGCGATGAACGAAGGTCGCGGCGCCAAGGGTGTGGCCGGTGAATTCAGCTTGATGTATGCTGCCGACATTGACTGTGAGGGCTGCCACATTGGTGCTGAGACCGGGAAATTCCGGCCGACGGCTGAAACCTGTGTGGTTTGCCACGAAGCAGAGTATGTTGATGTCTTCAGTGATTGGGCAGGCGAAACCAGTGCTCAGATTGAAGAGCTCAAGACACTGCGTAATCAGGTGGAAAATGAACTTAAGGGGGCTGATGCGCGCAAGCGTAATACCGAAGAGGCCTGGGGACTTTATCAGAAGGCGATCTACAACCTGCGGTTTGTTCGGAACGACGGGACCAGCGGGGTCCATAACCGAGATTACGCCGGGATGATCCTTGATTCGGTCAAAACTGATCTGACCGAGGTGCGTAAGAAGCTGGAGCAGACCTGGTAAGCAAGCGCTCAAATCACCAAACCGCAAAAAAAGGCCCCAGTCATTAATTTGGCTGGGGCCTTTTTGTGTGCTGTCGCCAGGGCTCGGCTTTGGGGGCAGGGCTGGCAACGACAGGCTGGTGAGATCCCCCCTTTGAGGCAGGAATTATTCGGAAGCAACAGGCGGTTGTTCTACCTTTGCCCCTTGTAGCTTTTGTTCAATGCGTCTTTCGACGATCTGCATCCGCCCGAGGGCGAGGGAAATGACCGCCGCTGCCAGGCCGAACGAGAAGACGCTCACCAGTTGCGGCAGACCATCGAGGTTCAGCATGTCGATCAGGAAGACCTTGGCGCCGCCGATAATGGTCACCAGGATCGAGACGTTACGCAACTCTTTGTGCTGCCAGAGCAGCGCCAGAATCATGATAACGGCAGCTGCGCCACTGATCGAGACCGACTGGATCGCCATGTAGGCTTCACTGATCCCGCCCTCGCTGTAGCGTACCAGCCCCTGGTAAACCAGCACCATAGTCATGAAATAACCGTCGGAAAGGCCCGCCAGGAGAACAAAAACAGCACTGCGGTCTTTCGTGTCGAGTTCTGCGAAAAACCCGGTTTTCCCTGGTGGGCTGTTTTTCCGACAGAAGCGGTAATGCGCCAGCCCCAACAATCCGCAGATCGCCGTAACTCCAAGCGCCAATATGGGTGATTTGCTGACCCCGTCACCGGCAAGTTCGATGGTCATAAACAGGCTGACGTAGATCTGCAGCAGGTAGGAGGTGACCCGCATGCCGCTGCTGCCCCATTCGCGGGAGTAAAAGGCGATCCCCAGAGCTAGTGCCGAAAGGATCGGCAGGGAGAGCAGTACTGTACCGAACAGCGCCGGAAGAGAGAAGCAGAGCAGGATGGCGCCGCCGGTGACAAAGGTGTTGGTGCCGGGCGCGCCGGTCTTTTTCCGGGCGGCCAGCCATTGGGCAACCGCGAAGTGGAAAATGGCTGCAGCAGTCGTGGCGCCGCCGAAATCGGCCGGATTGTTGATAACATACATGCCGGTCACATAGCACCAGGCGGCGTTCAGGGGTGGCAGAGAGAAATCGAACTTGGAGATTTTTTGCCCTTCCGGGGTGCGGATAATGCCGAACAGCGAAATGATGATAAAGGTAAGGCCGATCAACGCCACAATCGGCAGAAACCATTCCTGCGCCAGCGGTCGTTCCATCTCTTCGCCACGTAAGAGCACCATCCCCAGTTTGAAGCCCCAGACCTGCAGCATGAAATGGGTGGTGAACATGAGAATCCAGCGCAGCCAGGAGCAGCGTCTGATGCGAGTGGCAAAATAGCCGAGAATATTTGCCACCCAGAGCAACAGTCCCATGTAGGGAAAGAAGGGGAAGGGGTAGTCGATGGCGACCCCCGCCAGGCACATGCCGAGGGTGCCGACGATGATCGGCAGCGCGGCTTTGTGCTTATAGCTGGTCACCGCCATGCTGATTCCGGTCAGGGCCAGGATAATGTAGGCCATTGCCGTGGGGATGGCGTTGAAGCGGGTGTAGGTTTCCAGCACCACGCTGAACATCAGCAGGCCGCCACAGAGCGAAAGGACCGGGGCCAGATTGCTCTGGCGGCGGTAGAAAAAATAGCCGCAGCCGAGCAGGGTGCCCGCATAGACGATGCCGAGCAGGGCGCCGACTTCCATGCCGATCATGCCCTTGTCGCTCATGGTTCTCAGGCCCAGCGCGATCACCAATAAAAAGCAGAGAGTTGAAATCCGTGGCAGCAGGGCGGTTCGTCCGGCCCAGTTGAGAACTTCAGTCGAGGTTTCCGCTTTTTCGGTGAGCTTGGACTTGGTCTTTTGTGGTTTAGGTCGATCTTTGCTGGTGCCCTCCAGTTGTTCCAGGCGGAGCTGGAGACTGCGCAGCTCTTCTTCGAGTTGGCTGACGCGGGCTTCAAGTGGCTGTTGCTCAGTTGTCATATTGTTGCCTCCAGAGCCAGGTCTCCTGGCCGAGCTCTCTGCTGCTGGGTCACAAATTTCCGTGGTATCGCCGGAATTGGAAAATTAATTACCGCTAAATAGCGGCGCTGTAAATAGTCAATTTTATTTCCATGCACATAAAATTCGTACCGAACTCCGCGGATCTTATCGAGTATAACAGTATTTTCAAAAAAACGATTGCAAAAATCGACACTTAGGAAATTTACTAAAATGATCTATTGATCTGTAAAACGCTTTTATATATATTGGCGATGACTGGGCCTGTCCGCTCTTTCACCGTTCTTTAGCTGTTGGGTTGAGATTGTCCATTTGCAATAGGGCGTGATATGGCTGATTTGAGGTGCTGATTGTGGAGATCGCCAACTAGTGTTTCATAAAATGCGCCAGGTTATCAATTGCCTCTTGATCTTGCGGGCAGTGGCTCGCTTGGTGGAAGAAAATTCTAGCACCCCTGGCCAAGAGCCGGTCAGCTGTTATTCTTTAGCATGGTGAGAAATAAAATCCTATTCTATTTCTCTGGTAAGGGTTTTAGGCTCAGGGGTTTTTCTGCGTGTGGCACTCAAGCCGTTTGATCTGTTGTTGGTCGTTCACAAATTTATTTTGGTCTTTTTGCTTCTTATCTTTTTGACGAGGTTGCGATGAAAAGAAAATCAACTTTGACTGCCTTTTTGTTCGTTGGGCTATTGTCCATTGTTTGTCTGGCAGTGTCCGGGCCAGTTCAGGCGGCAAAGGAAAAGTATTTTGACCGCTCTGGAAGTCTGGTGGTCGAGGAAAAGCAGGCGGCAGAGCTGTTGCGCCCCTATGAAGTTGCCAATCGCGAGCCGGAAAAAACCTTTCCGGTGCCGCCAGCGCCATTTTCTGAAGGAATATTTCCCTGTAGCGAGTGTCATGCTGAGATGGAGCCGAACCTGGAACGGCGCGAACTGGAAGATATGCATACCGACATCGTCCTGAACCATGCCGAGGGACAGCGCTGGTGTCTTGATTGTCACAACCCGAACGACCGCGACGTGCTGCGCCTGGTCAATGGGGCGACGATTCCATTTGAGGAGTCCTATCGGCTCTGCGGGCAGTGCCATGGCGATAAATTCCGCGATTGGAAGGTCGGCATTCACGGCAAGCGGACCGGTTACTGGAATGGCGACAAGCAATTTTTGCTGTGTGTTCACTGCCATAACCCGCACGATCCGAAATTCAAAGCTTTGAAGCCTCTCCCACCGCCGGTGCGGCCTGGAGAGGGTCGTCACTAAACTACCCACTGAATTTCAGGGAGAGATATATATGTCGGACCATTCGAATTGCAAACACAATCCATTGGCCATTGATCGACGCACCGCGCTTAAAGGGCTGGCGACAGGCGTCGCCGCCTTGGCTGTTCCCGCCAGCGATGCCTCGGCTTCGGTGTGGGAGGCCTTTTTCCAGAAGCATTTTCGCGAACTGAGCAAAGAGGAATTGCAACAAGTTCTGACGCGCCTGAGCAGCGAATACACTGAAGAGTACGGTAAGCAGGTCGATATTAAGGCAACCCCGGCGATCGAGGGGGTAAGCTACGGCTACGGCCTCGACCTGTCGCGCTGTGTCGGTTGTCGACGCTGTGTCTACGCCTGTGTCGGCGAAAACAATCAGTCGCGCGATCCGCAGATTCACTGGATCAGGGTCGTTCAGCTGGAAAAAGAAAAGGGCACCTCCCTCGAATATGCCGAGCATTACTATAATCCGGAAACGGTGCCGGAAAAGGGACATTTTTACATGCCGATCCAGTGCCAGCAATGTTCCAACCCGCCATGCACCAAGGTCTGCCCGGTGCAGGCAACCTGGCCGGAAAAAGATGGCATCGTTGTGGTCGATTACAACTGGTGCATCGGTTGTCGTTACTGCATGGCCGCCTGCCCTTATGGCGCCCGGCATTTCAACTGGACCAAAGGGGAATTACCGGCCGATGAAATGAATACCGACACCCATTATCTGGGAAATCGACCGCGGCCGCAGGGGGTGGTGGAAAAATGTACCTTCTGTGTCCAGCGCACCCGGGAACAGCCGGGACGCTATCCGGCCTGCGCAGAGATCTGTCCGGTCGGCGCCAGAAAGTTCGGGAATTTAAACGATCCCGCCGGAGAAATGCGTTATCTGATCGAAAATAAACGGGTTTTCATTCTCAAGGAAGACCTGAACACCCAGCCGAAGTTTTTCTATTTCTATGCGACCTGATGGTCTTGGAGTGAGCTGATGAAAAATATCTGGTCGTTTTTTATGGGAACTCTGGTCCTGGTGACCAAAGGAAGCAAGGCTTATTACATCTGGGTCGGTTCTCTGCTGGCAATCGTCTCAGTGGGCATGTTCGGTTATCTTTACCAGGTTGGATAATGGCACCAGGTTGTTGTTCAACGAAGAACGGACATACAGGTTAGTCAGGTCGTCGGTCGATGAACGCGCCTGGTCCTCACCCATCAAAATTACATTATATTCCCGGCCACGATCAACATAGGTGGTCACGATCCTGGAACCCAGCATGGTTTCAAGCGTCCGGCCAACATTGGATAAAGAAACACCCAGCGCGGCAGCCCTGTCACGGTCAACGCTGATTTTCATCTGTGGCTTGGTTTCCTGGAAATCACTATCAACCTGTACCAGTTCAGGCATTGCTTCCATCGCCGTGACCAGTTGGTCACGCCAAAGCTTGAGTTGTTCGTAGTCTGGACCACCGAGCACCAGTTCCAGCGGGCTTCCATCGCCACGGATTCCCAATGCACGCGGTGTTCGTGCAAACACCCTCGCCTCGGGGATGTTCGCTGCCTCGCCGGATACCCACTTGGCAATTTCGGCATCCCGTTCAGTACGGATATCCCAATGCTCCAGGAGCACGATGATAGTGGCACTGTTCATGGATGCTCTTCCCCAACCACCGGGCAAGCGTGT
>CAMYNC010000015.1 GCA_947259685.1 uncultured Desulfuromonadales bacterium
CGGGGCTGTAGCTCAGTTGGGAGAGCGTCGCGTTCGCAATGCGAAGGTCGTGAGTTCGATCCTCATCAGCTCCACCATAAAAAGCGCTAACGCATCAAAAGATAGTGAGTGAGGTCTTTGACGCGTTGGCGTTTTATGTATCACGGTTTACTTAGTCCAGAATCAGTGCTTAGATTTTTGAAGCACCCATTGAATCCAAGCACTTACACTCTTCATCCACCTTTTACCCACTGATTCAGGTTTAATTTTGCTCAGCACATCGCTGGTGCTATATTTACCGCGTGTATTTTTCATGACATAGGCTATACACTCTGCAGTCAATCGGTTTAGTCTGAACGGGATAGCTTGCCGGAACCAGGAGATCAAAAGTGAAACGACAACGCGCGCTTGAACTGCTGGTGCGTAGCAAGCCGGAGCTGCAGGCCCGTTTCGGCGTTACGCGGCTGGCGCTGTTCGGCTCAACCGCCCGTGATACGGCGGCGAGTGGCAGCGACGTAGATATCCTGGTTGCCTTCGATGGCCCGGCGACTTCCAAACCTTACTTCGGCGTCCAATTCTATCTTGAAGACCTGCTCGGTTGTCCGGTCGATCTGGTGACCGAAAAGGCCCTGCGTCCAGAGCTGCGTCCTTACATTGAAGAGGAGCGGGTGAATGTCTGATAGCATTCAGCGCGAATGGCGATTTTATCTCGATGACATGATCGGTTTTACCGAGAAGGTGCTCGCTTACACCGAGGGCTTGAACAAAGTGCCTTTGTCGAAAGCGAGATCATCTACGATGCCACCCTGAGAAATCTAGAGTTGATCGGCGAAGCCGCGACCCATATTCCGGATAATATCCGGGCAGCGCATCCGGACATTCCGTGGCGCATGATCATCGCCACACCCAATCGGCTGATTCACGGCTATCTTGGTATCGACGACGACACGCTCTGGAGCATCATAGAAGATGACCTACCCGACCTGTTGCCGCTGCTGAAGGCGCTGAAAAAAAAGAGTCAATCATAAACTCTGCTACCAGCAAAGATATGCCGGTGGTCCGGAGATCTAATGCAACCAAAGTTTAAAGATCCTGCCCTGCCGCGTTATACTGAAGAACCCTTTCCCGCCTACCGCTACCTGCCGTTCGTCGGCAATCAGCCTCACCCGTTGCGCGACCCGGGCGGCCATTCCTATGGGCGGGATGAAGAGTACCTGCCCGGCTTTGTGGCCAGCGACTGGTGCGATTGCCAGCTCTATCTCTATGGGGTCGACCTGTTCAATTATGGTTACTGGTGGGAGGCGCATGAGGCCTGGGAGACGGTCTGGCTGGCGGCTGGTCCCGAGACTGAGGTCGGCCGGGCTGTTCAGGGCCTGATTCAGCTTGCGGCCGCACAGCTGAAACGGTTTACCGGTTCGGCCAACGGTGCCCAGCAGTTAACGGTAACGGGTCTGGAGAAATTACCGCCGGGGGAACGAGTTTATCTGGGAATTGAGCTCCAAGCCTTTAGCGCCGAGGTTCAACGGTGCTTGAATGAGGATGTCGGAGAGTATCCGCAGATCTTGCTGACTCGCTGAGCGTGGCTTAATTCAAGCTGCTCGCCGGCAGCCGGATAATGAACTTGGCCCCCTCCCCTGGCATCGATTCAACGCTTAACTCGCCAGCGTGATTTTCTGTGATGATGAAATAGCTGACACTCAGTCCCAATCCGGTTCCCATTCCCATCGATTTGGTGGTGTAAAAGGGCTCGAAGATCCGCTTGCTGGTCTCAGCGTCGATCCCGGGCCCGTTATCTTCGATCTCCACCCGCACCATGCCAGTGGCTTTTTCAAATGCTGTGCGGATGCTGAAGCGAGGTTCTGCGGTGCCCGCTTCCTGCATCGCCTGGGCGCCATTTCGCAGGATATTCAGCAGCACCTGTTGGATCTTGGCCCCCTCGCAGGGAACCAGCGGCAGCTCATCGGTATAGTTTCTGTCGATGCGGATGTTTCTGAAATCGTACTGTTTTTTCAGGTCGTAGTCGGTCGCGGCCAACTGCAGGGTTTTATCGATGAGTTCGGCCAGGTCATGCGAGGATGACGCCTGGTCGCTCTTGCGGGCGAAGCTGAGCATGTTGCTGACAATCTCAGCGACCCGATGTCCCGATTCATTGAGGGCGCTCATCATCTGCGGGATATCACGATTTTCCATATAGGCCTGGATCGCTTCGAAGGAGACCCCGGCAGCTTGTGCCGCTTCCAGGTTGCCTGGCAGGTCCCTGCAAAGGCGATTATTCATGACACTGACGGCCTGCATCATGCCGGCCAGCGGATTGTTGATTTCGTGCGCCATCCCGGCTGCCAGACCTCCTATCGAGAGCATCTTTTCACTCTGAATCATCATCTCCTCGACCCGCACCCGTTCGGTGACATCATCGATGCGGATGACCGCTCCCTCGACGCCGTTGGCAATCAGTGGATAGATGGTCAGATCTTCGTAAC
The DNA here is from genome assembly GCA_947259685.1 of uncultured Desulfuromonadales bacterium. The sequence goes on from CAMYNC010000015.1 coordinate 2,460, forward strand.
AGGTTTCACCATTAAGCTGCAGAGTCCGTTTCAGGTCGGTTTGCTGCTGGCGGGTCTCGACGGCTTTTTTCACCCGCGGCATCTCATCAGCCAGGCGGGGAACAAGGGTGCAGAGATCAACTCCGACCGTTCCTGTCGCCGCCAGGCCGAGCAACTTTTCTGCTTGACTGTTCCACTGGGTAACCTTGCCGGCGTTGTCCACCCCGATCAGTATCGACGGCATCGAATCGATGATGTTGGCGAGATAATTGCGCAATTGGGAGAGTTCTTCTTCGAACCCTTTGCGTTCCGTGATATCGGTCGAGATGCCGCAGACCGCATAAATCTCACCTGAGGCCTCGCGTAGCGGAAATTTCACCGACAGATAGGTGTGCTCACCGTCTTCCCGGGGAACGATCTCCTCAAATTCGATAATTGTGCCCGCCGTGGCAACCTCCTGGTCGTTGGCAAGAAAGCGATTGGCCGATTCTTCGCTGAACAGATCGTGATCGGTTTTGCCCTCGATCTCCTGGGTGCTGATGTTGAAAAGCTGGCTGAATTTTCGATTGACGAACAGATAGCGGCCGGCAAGGTCTTTCATGTAGATAACCGCCGGGCTGTTGCTGAGTAGGTCGCTTTGCAACTGCTTGCTGGCACGTAAGGCTTCGCGCACGGCATAGTCTTCGGTCACATCGCGAAAAACCAGGACGACGCCATTAATCGTGCCGGCGGAATCCCTGATCGGTGCGGCAGAATCGGCAATCTGGAACTCTGTGCCATCTTTGGCGATCAGCTTACTGTGCTTATCAAGACCGATCATCTGGCCGGTTTGCAGTACTTTGTCTGCCAGCGGGCTGGTGGGTTTGCCGGTGAGAGTATTGACGAGGTTGAAAATCTCCCCGAGCGGTTTTCCCAAAGCATCTTCGGCCTGCCAGCCGGTCAGGGTTTCTGCCACGGGGTTCATGCGGGTCACGGCCCCCTGGGTATCGGTGGCGATCACTGCGTCGCCGATAGAGTCCAGGGTGATGCGCAGGTTTTCCTCTTTATCCTGCAGGGCGAGCAGGGTTTTAGAGCGGCTGCGGTCGTGCCGACGAAAAGTGAGGGCCAGGAAGACGCCCAGCCCCACAATCAGGATAATCAGCAGGGTCTGAGTGGTGCGGAAGCGGTCGAGGCTGTCCGCCATTTCCCGTTGTAGGGCCGTTTCAACCTGATCAGCGGAGGCTAAAAAATCGGCAAAAACCATGTCGAACCGCTGGTCGATATCGGAGCCGACCCCGGATTGGGAACGTAACTCCCATCGTTGCCGGGCGATGTCCCGAAAAACGCTCAAGCCCTTTAAGGTCTGAGCGATTTTCTGGCGTAGCGCCGGACTCTCGAGCGGAACGAATTTACCTTCCTGATTTTCACCACCTTCGAGCATCGCCCGGGCATACCATGCGGCTTGGTCTAAGTGGGAAAAAACCTCTTCGATTTCAACATAGCGGTCGCCGCTGATAATTTCTTCAAACCAGAGGTGGGCGATGGTGGCCTCAAGTTTGATCTCCATCGCCGCATCGGCCAAGGGAGCATAGCGCTCCGTCATACTGCGTCCAGTGAAGAGCGTATAAACCATCACTCCGGCAATCAGCAGGGTCAGAGCCAGCAGCCAATAGGTTGGAGCCTGTCTTGGATGATGAGATGGCATTCGGGAACTCCGGATTTAAAATATCGGGATCTACAAATTACTCTTCTCAAGGCAAAGCAGTGGGCGCATTCGGTAATCATATTGTTAGAGGGGTTTAAACACAAGTTGGATTCGAGGTTTGCTGGTGAGAAAATGCTTACAGGTTGAGATACTGTTCGGTATTTCTGCCAATTATCAGTGGGTTGGCAGGCTGCTGCAGAAATACTTGGCAGGCTGCGACGCTAGGCGCAACGGCTGCACCTTTAGGTTACCCCGAAAAGAAGCGGAAGAAGTCTGGCAGAATTTAATTATACGCTTTTTGCTTACCGCTCACGGGCAGGAGAATAGTGAACTTTGTCCTTTCGCCGGGTCGGGATACTATAGTTAAAGCCTGCTGATGCATGTTGCACAAGGCTGATGAATGTGGTTTCCATAGGGTCCTGTTCAGTTGGGTTTGAAAGTAAACCGACCTCCTTTCCTGTATAGCAGATTCTGGTTCTTAGTCAATAAGAATAGGAGGTAAAGATTGTATATTTCAGTTACTTATAGATTTGTTTTGGGTGTTGAAATATTCCGCAAGCGATTGTCGCCTCAGGGCGCTTGTTCTGTTATAGCAGCAGCGTTATAGTTGCCGATATCGACTAAATCCAGATGAGGACGACCTTATTCATGCAGAAAACTTTGCTCACCCTCGGTGTTGTCATCCTGGTGGCCGGGCTACTCTGGCCCTGGCTGAGCAAGCTGCCTTTTGGTCGGCTGCCGGGGGATATCATTGTCGATAAGCCTGGTTTTAAACTGTTTTTTCCGATCACCAGCATGCTACTGGTCAGCGGCCTGGTTTCACTGATTCTCTGGTTGCTGCGTAAATAATAGGGGTTAACTGATGCGGCGTATCGAAAATGCGGTGACCGATCCCGTCGAACTGGAAAAAATTATCCGTGGCGGCAGCATTTGCCGGCTGGCGATTAGCGCTGAGCCGGTCCCCTATCTGATCCCTCTGAATTACGGTTACCGTGAAGGGGCGCTCTACTTTCATTCGGCGTTAATCGGGCGGAAGATCGACCTGCTGCGGCAGAACCCGCAGGTGGCGTTTGAAATTTCCATCGATCTTGGAATCGTTGAGGGCGAAAAGGCCTGCGACTGGAGCGCCCGCTACCGCTCGGTGCTTGGCCAGGGCCGGATCGAGTTTCTCGAGGAGCCGGAGGAAAAACGTCGCGGCCTGGATGTGATTATGGCGCAATATGGCAAGGGCGATTTCTCCTATCCGGAAGCAGCGGTGAAAAACACCTGTATCTACCGGTTGGTGATTGCCGAAATGACCGGTAAGCAGTCGCGGCTGGAGGATTGATGCTGAAGGGCTTTAAGCAAGCTTTGCTTGGGCTGCTCGGCGAGGCCACGCGTACCAGCCTGATGCTGTTCAAGATCATCGTGCCGATCAGCATAGTGACCCGCTTTTTGCAACAGTGGGGACTGGTCGATCAGCTTGGTGTATTGCTCGGGCCGGTTATGGAGCTGGTCGGCCTGCCGGGGCAGATCGGCTTGGTCTGGGCGACGGCGATGATCACCAACCTCTACGGCGGCATGGTGGTGTTTGCTTCGCTCGCTCCAGAATTGAACCTCAGCGTGGCTCAGGTGACAGTGTTGACGACGATGATGCTGGTTGCCCACGGCCTGCCGGTGGAACTTAGGATTGCGCAAAAAGCCGGCACCCGCTTTCGGGCCATGGCGCTGATCCGCATTGGTGGTGCCTTGCTGCTCGGTTGGCTGCTGCACCTCAGCTATTCGCTCAGCGGCACGCTTCAGCAGGCGAATCAGGCACTCTGGAGTCCGCCGGCGGTTGACCCGACCTGGAGCGCCTGGCTATTGGCTGAGCTGCGCAATATGGGGTCGATTTTTCTAATTATCCTCTGCTTGATGGCGCTGTTGAAACTGCTGCAGAAACTGGGGATCAGCGAGCTGATGACCAGACTGCTCGAACCGGTTCTTGCGCTACTCGGTATGGGGCGACAGGCGGCTCCGGTGACGATTATCGGCATGACTTTGGGCCTCAGTTACGGCGGTGGGCTGATCATCCATGAGGCGCAGTCGGGGCGGCTGAGCAAACAGGATGTGTTTTGCTCCATCGCACTGATGGGGCTTTGCCATAGTCTGATCGAGGATACCCTGGTGATGATGCTGCTTGGCGGTCATATTTCCGGAGTCTTCTGGGGCCGATTGGCCTTCTCTCTGCTGGCGGTTTTCCTACTCGGCCGCCTGATCCGTGCCTTGCCGCAAACCAGTTTTGAGCGATTTTTGGTGCGACCTGGTCGGGTCAGCAAACAACCTGAATCCAGCGGAGTGAACTGTTGCTGATTTCGATCATTGTTGCCATGAGCCAGAACCGGGTGATCGGGGCCGACGGCAGCATGCCCTGGCAACTGCCCCAGGACCTGCAACGTTTCAAGCAGCTGACCATGGGTCAGACGCTGCTGATGGGCCGCAAGACCTATCAGTCGATTGGTCGCCAATTACCCGGGCGGCAAACGCTTATTCTCAGCCGGCAGACAGATTTTCAGATCGCCGGCTGCCAGGTTGTGGACAGCCTCGAAGCCGGCATTGCCGCGGCTACGACACCTGAACTGTTCATCTGCGGCGGTGGTGATATCTACCGTCAGGCTCTGCCGCGGGTAGAAAAGATTTACCTGACGGTGTTGCTGCGCGAGCTGGCCGGCGACACCTTTTTTCCTGAACTCCCCGCCGGGCAGTTTGCGACGCTGCATAGCGAGGAGTTGATCGATGCCGGGGAAGCCTGCAGGTTTCAGATTTTAGAGCGTTGCCGATAAACGACACTACAAGATTTACTTCCCTTCATTCTCTGCTAAATTTTCCTGTATGGATATCATACAAAACGACTCGATTGGGCCCGCGAAAATTCTGCAGCTTTACGATCCGCAGAGCGGTTTGCGCGGGGTGGTGGTCGTCGATAACGTGACCTTGGGTCCGGCGATCGGCGGCGTGCGGGTTTCTCCTTCAGTGACGCCGATGGAGGTCTTTCGGCTGGCACGGGCGATGACGATGAAGAACTCCATCGCCGGTATCGATCATGGCGGTGGTAAATCGGGTATTATTGCCGATCCGCACACCGCCGACCTGGAGACCCTGTTCCGGGTCTTTGCCCGGATGATCGAAGGGATCGACGAATATATCCCCGGCCCTGATATGGGCTGTGATGAGCAGGCGATGGTCTGGCTGCAGGAAGAAAACGGCCGTTCCGTGGGCCTACCGGCGGAGTTGGGTGGATTACCCCTCGATGAGCTTGGCGCGACCGGCTTCGGCGTGGTCGCCTGTGCCGAGGTGGCGGCCAAGGAAATCGACCTGCCCCTAAATGGCGCGCGGATTGCGATTCAGGGGTTGGGGAACGTCGGGGTTGCCGCGGCGAAATTTTTTGCCCAGAAAGGGGCTGTGCTGATTGCCGCCAACGATCGCCAGGGGACCATCTATGATCCGAATGGCTTGGATGTGACCAAACTGATCACCACAAAGCAGGAAGAGGGCAGTGTCGTAAACTATGCGGGGGGGCAAAAACTGGATCGCGATGCCATCTTTGCTTTGGAGTGCGACATTCTGGTGCCGGCCGCCAACCCTGACGTGATTGACAGTAATAATGTCGCCCAGGTCAACACCAAGCTGATCCTGCAGGGCGCCAATATCCCGGTGACCCTCAACGCCGAAGCGGAGCTGGCCAAACGCGGCGTGCTGGTGGTTCCGGACTTTATTGCCAACGCCGGCGGAGTGATCATGGCGGCGATGGAATATAAGCGCAAAAGCGCCGAAGAGGCTTTTGCCTATATCACCGAAAAGATTCAGGCCAACACTGAGCGCATTCTGCGCAAAGCTAAAAAAGAGGATCTGCTGCCGCGAGCGGCGGCCGAACTGCTGGCTCGCGAACGGATCGAAACCGGCATGCGCTACCGCAGCTGGAGCCATAAATGGCGTTGAGCAGGTAACTTCTGTTGCAACCAGCATGCAAGGTTTAAATTCAGCTTGACGAGAAAGAATCTTTCGGTGAGTCCTTCTCCTTAAGGGAGAAGGTGGGCGAAGGCCGGATGAGGGGAACTGGGTGTCGAAATTACTGCAGTCTTCTCAACCTTTCTTCCGCGCGATGATCACGCCGCTTTTGGCCTCGGCTGGAAGCGGCAGGCGCTTAATCTCAACCAGGTCCGCCGCCTGGCACATCTTTATGATTTCCCCCTCCGTGTAACTGCGCCCCTGGTCTGTTCCGAGCAGCATGTTCAGGGCGAATAGTGCCGGGTAGAGCGGCCCTTCATCATGATCGTTGAGAATAAAATCGTGAATCAGCAGGATGCCGTTGGTGGCGAGTGCGGCGGCGGCGTTTTTGACCAGGGCAGCGGCATGGTCGGCACCCAGAGCATGCAGAACATGGGACAACCAGGCGATATCCTGGCCCTCGCCGAGAGGATCCTGGAGAAAGTTGCCGGCCTGAAAACTGATCCGTTCACTCATGCCGGCAGCGGCAATGGTTTCAATCGCCAGCGCTTCGCTGCCCGGCAGGTCGAAAACCTTCGCCTGCAGTTGATGATGGCGCCGGCAGAAATGGATTGACCAGCTTCCCAGTCCACCGCCGACATCCAGCAGCCGGCTTGGTGCACCGACCTCCAACTGTTGGATCAACTGAGGAGCGAGCATGCTGGAGAGGTTGTGCATACCGAGCAGAAAGTCCTGCTGCCATTCGGCTTCGCTGAACAAGGAGCGACGGCGCTGCGGCTGGCCACTGCGCACCGACCATTCGAGCTGGTTCCAGGACTCAACCAGATGGTGTTGATGCCTGATTATATTGCCCAGGTACTGGTTTGAGTTGGCGTCGAGCCAGTAGCGGACCGGCTCCGGGCAGCGGTAGCCGACCCGGTCCTTGACCAACAGATCCATGGCGGTCAAGGCGCGCAACAGCATTCCCAAGGCCCGAGAATCGCAATCGATTAGTTCGGCCAGGTTCTCGGCTGACAGCGAAGCATCGCTAAGCTGATTGAAAATCCCCAACCGAACTCCGGCTTGCAAGGCACTGCTCTGCCAGTAGCCGCCCGAGGTTTCCAAAAGTTTGGCAGGGTCCCAAAAGTTGTGGCTGGTCATTCACTCCCCCGTTTATTGCGGCATCTCATCCCTCAGCTGGCCAGTTCAGCTTACTGCTGCTGGCGCTTTTCAGCGACGCTGCGTAGCTTGTCTTCCATGCTTTGCCGGCGATCGGTCCGACTGCCCAGTTTGATGGTGGTGGTGATCCGCGGCGCCCCTTCGGCATGAATCCGTTCGTGACAGCGGCGGATCGCGGCAAAAACCGCATCGTATTCCCCCTCGATGTTGGTGCCGTAAGCATGCATCTGAATTTTTAGACCGGCGTCTTCCAACACCTGCTGGCAGAGCGCGACATACTTGGAAACTGAAACCCCGACGCCCAGTGGCACCACACAAAGATCAACCATGACCTGCATCACATCACTCCTTTTTAATAAAATAGCAGCCTTTCACAAGTATAGCCTGCTCTTTTCTGAACTGCTAATCGAGCCAACAGATTGATTTTCCTTAAGGGCTTTAGAAAGGTCAGAAAAGTGGACTAAGTTATGAAAAAATAACCGGTTTAGTGTATAATTGCTTTGTAGCGAGAGATTGTAAGAGGGCAGCTGCTTCACCTCTGCATGCTCCTTTTGGTGCTGGGGAACCCTGCCCGCGGCAGAGGAGGACTCCATGAACAGGACAGAATTTGAAGGCATGTGTGAGCTGTTTGATGATGGTCAAATGGTCTGGGTCGAAAACCTGAACAACCATGCCAAAGGCCGGGTGGTTGGCTGCGATGCAGAAATGATCGAAGTTGAAGTTGGCGATCATTGTGAAAAGTGGACTCGCAGTGAGTGCAGCGAAATGACCCATGGCTACAAAGTGAATTACCAAGAGGTCAAAAAGCATCCCCATGAGTTTGACACCCACCTCGATTGATGCCTGACCGGGCTCTTGGCAAAGAGCCCGGTTTTTATATCTATTCCTCCATCCGTAAAGCCCGTCAAAAAGACGACTCCGACCTCTCCAGAGTAAATTCAAAACTGTATTAGCCCGGTTTTTTACCTTATAAAGCATTGTTATTTTAAGTTGTTAACGAATGCTCTGGGGGGGTTGGCACAGTTCTGGCCTATGAATGCTTCCGGTTGAATCTCACTTACTCCGGAGGCATGGATGAAGAATCCAGGATCAGTATTTTGTAGGTTGTGGCTACTGTTGTTGTTTGCCTGTCTGGCAACACCGGTGCAGGGAGCTTCGCAGATCACCCTGACCGGCATGGAAAAGCAGGAAAGTCCGGGCCGAACGAAAATCACCTTGAGCTTTTCCGAGCTGCCAAATTTTGAAATCGATCATTCCGGCCAGCGGCTCGATCTGCTGCTGAAGGATGTCCGGACCTCGGCCAAATTACAGAGCCTGCCCGAGGACGAGACGGTGATCAAAATTCTGCTGGCGCAGAAATATAAGGATCTGCTCAGCTCGTTTTTACTGCGGCGGCCGCCGGTTCAGGTGCATACTGAATCGCTACCCAACCCGCCGCGGATTGTCATGGATCTCTCCTGGCAGCAGGATCAGAGCAGTCGTCCCGGGGTGGCCTTTCGGATTGCCGATATGCCGCCGCGAAAAGCCGGTAAAAAAGCCCAGGAGTACACTCGTGACTCACCCTGGAAAGATCGCTGGCTGGAATTCTTTCGCGAATACCGAAGCGCTTGGGCGCTACAGCTGCCGTTGCAGTACACCCAGGCGGAGCTTCCCAGGTTAGTCAGCGACGAGCAGAACCCGCTCTGGATTCTTCAGCAGCAAGCGAACGAAAAGCAATGGCTCAGTCTGCTGCGCACTGCCTCAACCCTAAATGGCCTCGATCAGCAACAGCTCTATCTGCAGGACCTGCTGGTGGCCGAAGCGCAAGTCCGTAGTGGAGCATTGGCTGCCGGTCTGGCACGCCTACAGCGGTTGCAGGGGCAACCGCATGACCAGCAGAATCGTGTCGAGTATTTGACAGCCTACGCGCAGGCCAACAATGGCCAGCCGTATCTTGCCCAGTTCAGCCTGGAAAAAACTTCCGCGCAACTTTCCTCCAGTGATCCGCTGTTCGCTCCCCTCTCCCTGCTGGCGGCCGAGACTGCCCTGGCTGCCAAACAAGCCCAGCTGGCCCTGAGCTACCTGGAGCACCTGGAACTGGTCTGGCCGGTCGAGCTGTTGGAGGTAGCAGACTTACGCCGAGCCGATGCCCTGGCCGCCCTCGGTCAGCCGGAAAGGGCACTGGAGATTTACCAGGGGTTATTGGAGGTGCCGGACCTGTTTGCGGCTTATCCATTTTCCAGCAACCGGGCTGCATATACAGCCTATCAGCAGCATCGCTATCCCTTTTCCGCCAGGCTCTACCGACAGCTGGCAGAGCTCTGGAAAGAGCAGCCGGGCGATGACCTGGTGCTGTTTGCGGTCGGAGCGGCCAGCTATGCCTCTGGAGATCTCGAGTGGGGAATCATCGGCCTGCAAAAGGCAACCCTCGAACGACCGAACAGCGAAGGCAGCGGTCGGGCCGACCTGCTGCTACTCGATAATCAGCTGTTGCGCGGTGGACAGCTGGAAATGGCCCAGGCTGCCGCCGGATATGGTCAGTTGAGCAAAATCTCAACCACCCGGCAGGTCAGGGAAGAAGCGGCCTTCAAGCGTGCTTTAAGTCTCTATCTGCTGGAGGACTATGCTGATAGCGTCGCGGAACTTATGCGCTTCAGGCGGGAATTTTCCAGCTCCAAATTGCGCCGGGAAGCCGATTTGCTGCTGTTGGAGCAGCTACCGCTTGTCGTGCATCAGTTGTTAGAGCAGGAAAACGACCTGCAGGCGGTAGTGCTGGTAGAACAGAATCGCAACCTGTTGCTGCGTGGTGGCTTCAGCCGTGAGTTTCTGCAGGACCTGGCCGGTGCGTTCAATCGCCTGGGACTCTATGCCCGGGCCGGTCGGGTGCTGCTCTACCTGTTTGATCAGGCGGCTAATGATGCACTGCGTCAGCCGATCTATTTGCCGTTGGCGCAATCCTATCTGAAACGGGAAGAATTCTCCCGCGCCAGAGACTACGCTGGTCGATACTTGAAAAAGTACCCGCAAGGGACGGATGCCGGTGCCCTGTTTGCGTTGCTGCTCGATGCCCTGGAGCGACAGGGCCAGCAGGAGCAGTCGCTCGTCTGGCTCAACCGTCAGGATCGGCCGAGCAGCCCGCAGTTGGAGGTGCGCGCAGCCTGGATTTACTGGCAGCAGCAACAGCTGCCACAGGTGATCGCAAGCCTCGAGCGGGTCAAGGGTTCCGGCGAAGAACTGGCAGTCAAAGAAATGGCACTGCTGGCGGAAGCTTATTACCTGCTGCGCAAGAATCAGCAGGCAAAAAATATCTATCGCCAATTGCGTGGGGAGGAGCGATTCGCCGGCCAGGCCCGCTACCGCAGTGCCCAGCTGCTGCTACGGCAAGAGGATCGTGCTGGGGCACTTAACCTTCTTGCGCAACTGGTCGATGAAGATGGAGGCAGTCGCTGGGGGAAGTTGGCCCAGGACTTGCTCATCCAGGAGAACAGTAGAGCATTTTAAGAATCGTGTCAGAAAACAGTCAGGAGTTTAAACCATGGCAGATATTAGGATCTCCGACCGGACCTTCGCCGTACTGCAGCGCTCGCTCGATCTGCGGCAGCAGAAACAGCAGGTGATCGCCGCCAATATCGCGAATGCCGAGACCCCTGAATATGCGCCCCGCAAGATGAGTTTTGAAGCCGACCTGCGGGCTGCGATCGCGCGGCCGGAAACCCAAGAGCGGCAAAGCAACCCAAGGCATATTCCGGTAGGGGCAACCGGTATCAGCGAGGTTCGGGGGCAGATCGTCAAGCAGCGCAGCAGCAACCCGCTGGGTGATCGTAATGGAGTTTCTGTCGACGAAGAAATGCTCGACCTGGCAGAGAATCAGCTGCTCTATGAAGCGGCGACCCAGGCGCTGAAAAAGAAGTTGAGCATCCTTAAATTCGCTGCCAGCGGCGGCAAGTAGGAGGTTTAAAAATGGATATTTTCACCACTATGAAAATCAGCGCTTCAGCGCTTAAAGCCCAGCGGATCAGGCTGAATACCATCAGTTCGAATCTGGCCAATATTGAAACCACCCGGACCCCCGATGGCGGCCCCTACCGCAAGCGCGAAGTGGTCTTCCAGACCAGCCGCCAGGGTTTTGCCGATACTCTCGACAACAGGATGCGTGACGCGGCGCAAGGGGTCAAGGTGTCGCACATTCAGGCCAGCAGTCAGCCGCCGCGGATGGTCTACAACCCCGGCCATCCCGATGCCGATGAACAGGGCCAGGTAGCGATGCCGAATGTCAATTTGATGGAAGAAACCGCCGATATGATGTCGGCCTCTAAGGCTTACGAAGCCAATGTCACGGTGGTCAAATCGGCCAAGCGGATGGCTCTGAAAGCTCTGGAAATCGGCCGCTAGGCAAGAGAGGACAAGTAATGAAATCTGTCGCTGATATTACCCTTAATTCTCATCTTCAGGGTCTCACCAAGCCGAAAGTCGGGCCGGCGCATTCGATGGGCGACAAGTTCGCTGATGCTCTTAAAGGCTCGCTGAACGAGGTTAACCAGGTCCAGGTTGCTGCCGACCGGGCAGCCGAACAGATGGCGGTAGGTGAAACCAAAAACTTGCACGAAACCATGATCAAGTTAGAAGAAGCGGATATCTCGCTACGGTTGATGGTTCAGGTTCGCAACAAGGCGCTCGACGCCTACCAGGAGATCATGCGGATGCAGGTCTGATTCGATTTAATCGCTGAGGGTTCAATTCCCCGTCCCTTGGGACGAAAGCTGGCTGAAAGCTAGCTTGTTTGAACGCGCAGTTAATACCCCGCTGCTTGCGGCGAGGTGCTTTATTTGTGATGCAGTTTGCCGGGCGGATGTAATTCGGTTCGAAAGGACGTTGTAATGGCCGAAGAAGTAGCAGCAAAAAAGCAGAATCTTTTCACCCACATCATGGAATGGTCGCTGGGGCGCAAGCTCAGTCTGCTCGGCGTGACCCTGGTCAGCATTCTGCTGTTTGCAGCGATCATTATGCAGTCGCAAGTGGCCGATTACAGTCTGCTGTTCGCTAACCTGCCGAGCAGAGATGCCGCGATGGTGGTGGAGTGGCTGAAAGACCATAAGATTCCCTACCGCCTGGAGGATGGCGGCAAGGATATCATGATTCCCGCCGACCAGGTTTACGAAGCACGTTTAGAGCTGGCCGGTTCCGGATTGGCCGAAGGTGGCGTGGGCTTCGAGATTTTCGATAAGCAGAGCTTCGGGATGACCGATTTTGCTCAGAAGGTCAATTATCGGCGTGCCCTGCAGGGTGAACTGACCCGGACCATCACTTCGCTCGGACCGGTAGAAGGTGCCCGCATCCATCTGGCCCTACCGGAAAAACGGCTGTTCCGCGAACAGCAGCAGCAGGCCACCGCCTCGGTGATTGTCAAGCTGACCTCTGGGCGGCGCTTGAAAGAAAGCCAGCTGCAGGGGATTGTGCATCTGGTTGCCGGCAGTGTCGAAGGGCTGGAGGCAGAAAATGTGACCGTGGTCGATTCCAGCGGCAAGGTTCTGTCAAAAAGTCGAGGTGATGAAGTCGGTGGACCGATGACCCCCGGCATGCTTGATTATCAGCAGACCGTCGAGCGACGCTACGAGTCCCGGGCCCAATCGCTGCTTGACCGCGCCTTGGGCGCCGGCAACTCGATGGTGCGGGTGACCGCCGAGGTTGATTTCGATCAACGTGAGCGGGTTGAGGAGGCCCTCGACCCTAACGGCTCGGTAGTGGTCAGCGAACACGCAACCAGTGAACGGGGCAGCGCTGAGATCGCTGGTGGCGTCCCTGGCGTAGTGTCCAACCTGCAGTCGGATGACAATTCTTCGGTGACCAATACCCCCTCCAGTCGTTCCGAAGAGGTGGTGAACTATGAACTGAGTAAAGTGGTCAGTAAAACCGTGCAATCAGTCGGATCGCTTAAGGCCATCTCGGTTTCAGTGCTGGTGGCCGATAAATTTTCTCCGGGTGCCGAAGGTGCTGAACCGAACAGTAACCCACGCAGCGATGTTGAACTGAAAGAGATCGAGAAAATGGTCCGAACCGCGCTGGGGATCAACGATACCCGCGGGGACCTGATTTCAGTGGTTTCCATGCCGTTTGAAAGCGGCTTTGAAAGCGAACCGCTGCCGCCGCCATCAATGGTCGATAAAATTTATCCGTTTATGCCGTTGATCAAGTACGGCTTGTTGAGTCTCGCGGCGTTGATGGCTTATCTGCTGTTCTTGCGCCCTCTGCTGCGGACTCTGCGCAGCGCCGCTCAAGCGAGCGCGCCGATGAAGACCGTCGAAGAACTGGAAGCTGAACTTCAGGGGGGTAACACCCCTTTACTGGGCGGCCCGGGCGATCCGCTGGCACAAATTCGCCAGGAAGTGCTGGGCGGCGACATGATGTCGGTACAGGTGGTCAAAAACTGGTTGCGTGAAGAACCGAGCGAATCCTGAAACTCATCTATAACTGCCGACTCAGGGGTAATCAGTGATCAAAGCGAAACAACTTACCGGGGCGAAAAAGGCAGCGATGTTGCTGTTCTGTCTGGGGGAAGATGTCACCAGCAAGATTTTCGAAGCTCTGGACGATAGTGAAGTGCGGGAAATCAGCCGCTGCATGATGGAGATCGAACATGTCGATCCCAGCCTGGCTCGGGAAATTCTCGAAGAATTCAAGAAGGTCCGCGGTGGCGACATTGGGGTCTATATCCATGGGGAAGATTTTGCCAAGCATGCCATTCTGGCCGGCAGCGACAACGAGCGGGCTCACTACCTGATAGATCAGGTCACTGCCGGGATCGAGGGTCGGCCGCTGGAGACAATTTCAAAAATGCATCCACGAATGGTGGCCGGCATGCTCGAAAACGAGCATCCGCAGACCGTGGCGCTGATTCTGTCGACCCAAAAGGAGGAACATACCAGTCGGATCTTGATGGAGCTGCCTGATGATCTGCGCGGCGAAGTCATGTACCGCATCGCCAAAATTGACCATGTCTCTCCCGATGTCATCAGCCAGATCGAAGATGCCCTGCAGCGCGAAGTCGGTGCGGTGGTCGGCAAGGACCGCAAGCAGGTCGGTGGCCTGGAGAAGGTGGTTGAAATCCTCAACAACATGGAAAAAGGCGCCGACCAGGTGATCCTCACCAGCATCGAGGCAACCGATCCAGAGATGGCCGAAGAGATCCGCCGCTTGATGTTCACCTTCGAGGATCTGGCGGCGATCGATAATCGTGGCATGCAGGCGATTCTGCGCGAAGTCAGCACCGACATGCTGACCCTGGCTTTAAAGACCGCATCGGATGGGATCAAGGATAAGATTTTCGGCAATATCTCCCAGCGCGCTGCCGATATGATCGCCGAGGATCTCGAGGCGATGGGGCCGCGCAAACTCTCGGAAGTCGAGGCGATGCAGATGGAAGTTGTCAAGGTGGCCCTCAAACTCGAAGAAGAGGGTACCTTGGTCATCCCGGGCCGTGGTGGTGGTGGCGATGAGCTTGTCTAAAGTCTACCGAGGTGCAGAGACTGATGATCTGCAGGAGTTCCAGTTTCGCTCTTTTGGCGAACCTGATTCAATTGCGCCACTGGAAACGGGTACCGCAAACGCTGCCACCGGAGGGCTGGCAGCGCCCGCGACTCCGGCGGCAGCGAGTGTTGATGCCAGTCAACAGCTCCAGGAAGCCTACGCCCGCGGCCGGAATGAAGGTTTGTCGTTGGCCGAACAGCGCTTTGAGTCGGCCACCCAGGCCCTGACCCAGGCGGTCGAGGATATCAGCCGGCTCCGTGAGTCGCTGGCCCAGACCGGTAGCCAGGATATGCTGCGACTGGTGATCGCAGTCTCCGAACAGATCATCCGCAAGTCGTTTGAAGTCGATCCTAACCTGGTGTTGGGGATTATCGAAAACGCCCTGCAGGCTTCGGTGCGGGCCGACAGCTTCCGAATCCGTATCAGTCCAGAAGATCTGGGACTGGTGACCAGTCAGAAACCACTGTTTCTGGCGAGCATCAGCGGCCTGAAAAATTTAAGCATTGAAGCCGATCCGAGCATCACCCCAGGTGGCTGCCGGGTTGATTCAGATCTGGGCGATGTTGACGCCACCATTGAAACTCAGCTCGAGTCGATCCGCCAGGCGCTGAGCGCAGCGATTGTGGAAGGCTGATGGAGGATCTGGTTGCGCGCATCAAGGCGGTCAATCCGCTCAAGGTCAGTGGCAAGGTGACTCAGATCGTCGGTCTGGTGGTTGAGGGTTTCTGTCCGGCTGCCACCGTTGGCACCCTCTGTCAGCTGATCCCTCTTGGCGGCGGTGAACCGGTCCCTGCTGAGGTGGTCGGTTTCAAAAATTCCCGCGCCCTGCTGATGCCGCTCGGTGAACTGCGTGGACTGGGACCGGGCAGTTTGATCCAGGTGGTGCGGGACAGCGCCACCTTGCCGGTTGGCGATCAACTCCTGGGTCGGGTGATCGATGCCCTCGGCCAGCCGCTCGATGAACAGCCACTGGCTCCCTGCGAACAGGAATTTCCCCTTTATGCGCTGCCGGCCAGTCCGATGGCGCGAAATCAGATTGTCCAGCCCCTTGATCTCGGTGTGCGGGCGATCAACGGCCTGCTCACTTGCGGCAACGGCCAGCGGATGGGGATTATGGCCGGCTCCGGGGTGGGTAAAAGTGTGCTGCTCGGGATGATGGCGAAAAACACCCGTGCCGATGTCAATGTGATCGCGCTGATCGGCGAGCGGGGACGTGAGGTGCGCGAATTTATTGAGCGTGATCTTGGCCCTGAAGGTTTGGCCCGTTCAGTGGTCGTTTGTGCCACCTCCGATCAGTCACCGCTGCTGCGCATGCGCGGCGCCTTTGTCGCCACCACCATTGCCGAATACTTCTGTTCCCAGGGGAAAAGCGTACTGCTGCTGATGGACTCGGTCACCCGTTTTGCTATGGCGATGCGCGAGGTCGGCCTGGCGATCGGTGAACCACCGACCACCAAAGGTTATACCCCATCGGTCTTTGCCACCCTGCCGAAACTTTTGGAGCGGGCCGGTAGTTTCAAAGGCAAAGGGAGTATCACCGGCCTCTATACGGTGCTGGTGGAAGGGGATGATATGAACGAGCCGGTCGCTGATGCGGTCCGCTCGATCCTTGATGGTCATATTGTCCTCTCCCGCGACCTGGCGGCTCGTAACCATTTTCCGGCGATCGATGTGTTGGGTTCGGCCAGTCGGGTGATGCGCGATATCGTCAGCCCCGAACATCTACAGCTTGGTGGTCGCATGCGCGAAGTCATGGCGACCTATAAAGAAGCCGAAGACTTGATCAATATCGGTGCTTATGCTGAAGGCAGCAACGGCAAGATCGATTACGCCATCTCCCGCATTGAAGCGATTACCGATTTTCTCAGGCAGGGGGTGGAGGAAAGGGTCGATTTCGAAGGCACTTTGGAAGAGATGGCGATTGTCGCCCAGGACCGGCGACAAGGAGCAAGCTAAGTCATGGGAAAAAAATTCAAACTGCAATCGGTGCTCAACTACCGCCAGATACTGGAAGACCAGGCGCGCCAGAAACTTGCCGAATCATTGCAGCAGAAGACCCGCCTGGAAGAGCAGCTAAGGCAGCAGCAACAGGCAACCCGACAGCTCGACACCGAGCTGAAAGAGCGGCAGGAGCAGGGCTTGAGCGTTGCCGAGATGAACCTCTTCGAATCGCAGATCCAACATCGCCAGCGGCAGCTCAGCCACCTGCAGACCAATCTGCAGGTGCTGGAGAGTGCGATTCTTGGCCAGCGTGAAGATCTGTTGCAGGTGGCGCGAGATCGGCAAGTGATTGAGAAACTCAAAGAAAAACGGGAGCGCGAATATCGCCAGGAGCTCAGCCGCAAAGAGCGGGAGATGCTTGACGAAATCTGCCTCCGCAGTAAAGGGGACATGTCATGAGAGCGCTTTTTGGCCTATTCCTCTGCGCAATTTCAATTGGATTTCCCTTGGTTGTGGCGGGGCAGGGTATGGTCGCCGATGAGCAGATCGAATCGGTGGAAGAACGACGGATTCTGGTTTCCATCGAGCGCCAATACGACAAATTGAGCGAACGGGAGATGTTGCTCGATAGTCGTGAAATGGAGCTAAAGACCCTTGAGCTGGAAGTCGATAAGAAACTTGCGGCGATGCAGGAGCTTCGCGATGAACTGCGCAAGTTGCTCGATCGTAAAAAGCTTGCAGAGGGCAAACGGGTGGGAGAGCTGAGCGCCATTTACGAAAAGATGGAGCCGGCGAAAGCCGCCAAACTGATCAAGGAACTTGATGAACAGCTGGCGATTGAACTGTTGCTCGGTATCAAGAAAAAAACCGCTGGCAAGATCCTCGATAGTCTCGATGCAAAAACCGCAATCAATCTGAGTAGGGCTTTTACCGAGATACCGGTGAAAGATAAATCGGGTTACTAAAGATTCCCGCAAGCAACAAAATCTACGCGGAAAGGAGGTGAAACCGATGCAAGCATTATCCATGATCGACATGGGTGCCAAAGCACCCGAAGCTGTCGTCCCGGGAAAACCCGTTAAGCCGGATGGCCAGGAATTCGCTACCGTTTTGGGGGAGCAGCAACGGCCGGAAGGTTTGTCGCCGGCTGACGCCAGGAGCCAGCAATCGGCAAAATGGCCGGAGGCTGCGAAACCGGCCAAGGCTGAAGCCGCCCCTGAGGAAAAGCCAGCGGTGACTGCCAAAGCGGATGAGGCAGAGGTCGAATCTGCACCGCAAGCAGTCGCTGCTGAAGTCGTGAAGGCCGTGGCTCAAGCCGTACCAAAAGAGCTGGTGACTGAAGAGCTGGTGACCGAAGAGCTGGTTATCAGAGCCGCTGAGGTGGTCATGGCCGACCAAGTCAGGACCGCGGGCCAGGGCAACATCGTTCAGCAGCCCTTGCCGCAGAGGCAGGAAGCGCAAACCGATCTGCTCAGCAAAATGGTCGAGGGTGAAACGCCGAAAGTTGGTGAACAGTTTAATACGATGGAAGAACTGCTGACCCATTTGTTACAACAACTCGATTCTACCGAGCTACCGAGTGAGCAGGTGCTGGCAGGGGTTGATCTGTCGGCACTGGCTAAGCAGCTTGAGCAGATCGCCAGCATGCCGGCCAATCCCGGCCAACAGGGTGGAATTGAACTGCAGAATGGTGATAAGCCGCTCAAACAACTGGTGAACCAATTAGCAGCGCAACTGGTCAGGGAAACTCAGCAGAGTGCCAATCCTGAAAGTTCAGCCAACCAAAAACTGATCGTCGGTATGCTGCCGGTAGTTGAACAACAGACCACGACAGCCTTGCCAGAAACCCTGGAACAGGCACGGCAGGTTCTGCAGAAAGCGATCGATTCGGTCACAGCGCAACGGGACGCCGGAAATCAGCTCAAACCCCAACCGGTCGCAGTTGCTGAACAGCCGGTCGAACAGGACCTGTTGCTGACGGAACCGTCCGCTGAACAGATCGATCCACGCTTTGCCGGATTGCTTAAGCCTCGGGCTGAAGCTCGCCTTAATCAGCAACCTGCATTATCTGAGCGTGTTCGCGGCGTTCTCCCACAACAACCCAATGTTCAGCCTGACCAGTCCAGTGAAACGGAACCAGCGGTTGCAGAACTGGTTCCAGACCAGGCGAAGGCGGTTGATTTTGCCGAACTGCTGGGGAACCGACCACCGCAAACGCTGGAAAACCTGGCCCAACAGGCTCAGGGGAATCAACAACCGGTCGGAGCCCAGGCTAGCTTGAATCCGGGCAACACCAGACTAATGCCGGATGCTGTACCGGTGGTGCAGTTGCCGAGCGGCCAGCAGGTCGCCGAAAGTCAGATTTTTGACCAGGTGGTGACACGCTTTTCCGGCTCGTTTAACGGCGACTCGGGGCGCATGGTGCTGCGGTTGCAACCGGCTGAACTCGGCTCATTGAAGCTCGAGCTGGTGGTCGAAGGTGACCGGGTCAGTGCCAACCTGCAGGCGCAAAGCCAGCAGGTTCAGGAAGTGCTGGAGCGGAATCTTCCGCAGCTGCGCCATGCCCTTGCTGAACAGGGGCTGAAGATCGATCAATTTCAGGTCGATGTCAATCAACAGAAAGACCCGGACCAGAAAGGTCAATTTGGTAGTCAGGCCCAACAGCAGCAACAGAAGGGGTCGCAGCAGCAGGCCGTATGGAACCAGGCCTGGCAACAATCGGAGGAGCAGGTCGTCCCCTTAGCCCACCTGATGCAGAATGGTGGCGGAGGCATCAGCCTTCACGTGTAAAAAAAAGCCAGAGAAGGGAGGTTGAACACAGATGTCAGCGATCAATGAAATCAATAGCGGAAGTACGGTTGCATTGCCCCCCCAGGGCGCCAAGGAAGCTTCGATGGGGAAAGAAGATTTCCTCAAGCTGCTGGTTGCTCAGTTGCAGAATCAGGATCCGATGAACCCTTCGGACCCCACTGAGTTTACTGCGCAACTGGCGCAGTTCAGTCAGTTGGAACAGTTGACCAACATCACCACCAGCCTCGACGGACTCAATCGGATGAGCAGTGAGATGGAGCGGATGTCGGCACTTTCGTTGATGGGGCAGGAAGTGGTTGCCAAAACCGATGATTTCCAATTCAACGGGGAACCGATTGAACTGGGCTACCAGCTTGAAGAGCCGGCTGAAGATGTCACCCTGTATGTTCTGGGGGCGACCGGTTCGACGATGGCAACCATCTCGGCTCAGCAGACAGCAGCTGGTCAATATTTTGTCGACTGGGATGGCATGACCGATTACGGCATGCAGGCGGAACCGGGAAGTTATTCCCTGGTGGTAAGAGCGGTTGACGGGAATGAGAAGACCATCCCGACAGAAAGTCTGCTCAAAGGGCGGGTCGAAGCGGTCGACATGGCGGGCGGTGCGACTCAGCTGGAAACCAGCGCCGGTAGTTTTGCCATGAATAAGGTGGAACGGGTCGGAGCTTCGTTATGACCGATCGTCTCACCATCATCCCCCAACCGATCACCCCGGGGAGAACCCAGGGAGCAGCGCGCAACAAGCCGCAGGTTCCTTCCTCCGGTAGCGGTAGCTTCGATCAGCTGCTGCGCAATAAAATCGACCAGGGCGGGGTAAAGTTCTCCAAGCATGCGGTCGATAGGATGAATAGCCGGGGGATTCAATTCAGCCCCCATCAGTTGGAACGGATCGAGAATGCCGTTTCCCAGGTTGATGCCAAAGGGGGCAAAGAGTCCCTGGTGATGATCGATGACACTGCCCTGGTGGTGAGTGTTAAAAACGATACGGTAGTAACGGTGGTCGATAAGCAGCAGTTGAAGAACAACGTCTTCACCAATATCGACAGTGCCGTAATTGCCTAACCGAACCGGTCCTCTTTGAGGAGGTTCGCGAGCTGCCGACCGATTGACGCGGCTCTTACCTAAAGGAGTGACAATATGGGAGTATCCAGTGCTCTGTACAGTGGCGTTTCTGGGCTCAATGCCAACGGTAGCGCCATGAGCGTTATCGGTAACAATATCGCCAACGCCAATACCGTCGGCTTCAAATCGAGTCGTACGGTGTTCGGCGATCTGCTTTCCAGTAGTATTTCCGGCTCCGGCGGCACCTCGCAGGTCGGTCGTGGTGCCGGCCTGTCGATCGTCGACAATATCTTCAGTCAGGGGACTTTCGAAAACACCGAAACCAATACCGACCTGGCGATCGAAGGGTCCGGTTTCTTTATCGTCAGTGACCCGGCCTTCGGCAATATTTCCAATATGTATTCCCGAGCTGGGGCGTTCCGTTTCGATGCGGACGGTTTTCTGGTCAATCCCGAGGGGATGAACGTGATGGGTTACCAGGTCGATTCCAACGGCGATACCTTCGGCGACTTGATCCCGGTCTCGGCCAATACCCAATCGTTCAGTTCCGCCGGACAGACCGGTAATGTGACCCTCAATACTAATATCGATTCCGATACCACGGCAATTGCCGGCGGTTTCGATATCAATAACCCGGCGACCAGTTCCCACTACGCCACCTCGATCCGGATTTTTGACAGCCAGGGCAGTACTCACCTGATGACCACTTATTTCACCAAGACCGCTGATAACAGCTGGGAGTGGAACTCGGTGGTCGATGGTGGCGAGGTTAACGGCGGTACCGCCGGCACTCTGGAACTGGTCGGCGAGGGAGTGCTTGCGTTCGATACCAATGGCGATCTCGACCTGACCGCCTCAGGCACCGGCAATCCGCTGGTCACCGCCGGCAGCTTCACCACCACCGCCGGCGCACTCGACTGGAGCAACGGCGCCAATCAGACCCAGCAGGTTGCGGTGGATATGCAGACCACCCAGTATGCCAGCCCTTCGGTGGTGGTCTCCCAGGAGCAGGACGGTTTCGGCACCGGCACCCTGGTCAAGCTGAACGTAGACAACCTGGGCAATATCGTCGGTAACTTTTCCAACGGGACCCCGCGGAAACTGATGCGGCTGGCGCTGGCCAAGTTCACCAATCCCGGTGCCTTGACCAAGGCCGGCAGCAACATGTGGGAGCAGAGTGACGGCTCCGGTGCGCCGGTTGTCGGCACCATCGGTTCCGGGGTCGGCAACATCTTTACCAACGCCCTGGAGTTGTCGAACGTCGATCTGGCCCAGGAATTCGTCAAGATGATAACCACCCAGCGTGGTTTCTCGGCCAACTCGAAAACCATTACCACCACCGACGAAATGTTGGCTGAAGTTATTAGTCTCAAGCGTTAAGTGCTCATCCCTAGATCCCTGAATCTCCACCCACACTTCAGGGATCCAGGTGAAGGTCAAAACCATGACTTTATTTTTAGCCGCTCCGCTTTTTCAGGAGCGGCTTTTTTCGTCAGTCGCAGCTGTTTCCAGAGGTTGTTTTCGCAAGTAACTGGAAAAGCACAGGAAAAAAATTATTACAGAGATTTTTTGTTGCTGGCACGCAACTTGCCAATCCTTAGTTCCTGTTAAAGTTTTCTACCTGGTCGTGATCATGACAGTACATAGAGGGTGACTCATGGATTTATCCACGGTAATCGGCATACTAGCGGCATTCGGGCTGATGGTCAGTGCCATCATGCAGGGTGGTTCGCTGCTGATCTTTGTCAATATCCCGTCGATTATTATCGTTATCGGCGGCACCATCGGCACGGCGTTGGTGCATTACCCATTTGGGGAAGTTTTCGGCGCCCTAGGGGTTGCCCGCAAAGCGTTTTTCCATAAAGGCACTGCTTCCTCCGATACCATCGGCAAGCTGATCAGTTACGCCGGAAAGGCGCGGAAAGAGGGGATCCTTTCCTTGCAGTCGGTGATGAACGAAATCGACGATGATTTTTTCCTCAAAGGCCTGCAGATGGCGGTCGACGGTCAGGAACCTGACGCGCTCAAGGATATGCTCGAGCGGGAGATCGAATATGTTATGGACCGCCACGATAAGGGGGCGGAGATTTTTGTCTCGCTGGCCGCCTATGCGCCGGCGATGGGGATGATCGGCACCCTGATCGGTCTGGTGCAGATGCTGCAGACCATGGATGATCCTTCTTCGATCGGCCCGGCGATGGCGGTGGCGCTGTTGACCACTTTTTACGGTGCAGTTATCGCCAATGTGGTCTGTACGCCGATGTCCGGAAAGTTAAAGTTGCGCTCTGCCAGCGAGGTCCTGAATAAGACCCTGGTCGCCGAAGGGATGAAGTCGATCCTCGAAGGCGAAAATCCGCGCTTGATGGAGCAGCGTCTGCATGCCTTTGTTTCCCCGAAACTGCGGGAAAGCAACTTCGGTAAATAGGGGCCCTAAACGATGGCCAAAAAAGAGAAAAAACCGCCAGCAGGAGCGCCGCTGTGGATGGTCACCTACTCCGATATGGTGACCCTGCTGCTGACCTTTTTCGTCTTGCTGCTGTCGATGGCCAATCTCGATAATATCAAGTTCAACAAGGCGAGTGACTCCCTGGCCGGTGCTTTCGGCGTGCTCGGCAGCAGTAGCAGCACCGAGGTTTCCGCACCCAAGGTGATCTCCTATTCGCCGGTCGATGATGATTTTGCTTCGCGGGTTTATCGGCGCTTGCGGACCAAGCTGCGTGAATTGAAGCTGAACAAAAAGGTCAAACTGGTGAAGGATCGCGGCGCCGTGGTGCTGCGGATCGATGAGTCGATTCTGTTCAGTTCCGGACAGCGCGTGGTCCAGCCGGATGCCTACCCGGTGCTGCGCAAGGTCGCAGAGCTGGTGCGGCCCTTACCTTTGAACCTGAAAGTCGAGGGGCATACCGATGATCGTGGCGACGAGCTGGCCAACTGGGACCTCTCAGTGACCCGGGCGGTGTCGGTCTTGCGTTATCTGGCCAGCAATCAGCTGATTCCGCTGACCCGGCTGGCGGCGACCGGCTACGGTTCGCAGAAACCGCTGTTCCCCAACGCCAGCGAGCGCGAGCGGGCCTTGAACCGACGAGTGGAATTTGTCCTGGAGAGCACCGGCGCTCCGGACCAGGAACTGCCCTACCTGATCGATGCCCGGGACCAGTCACCATTCTAGAAAATCGGTCGGGATGACCGCTAGAGAAACAAAGGAAGGATAATCATGGCCAAGAAAGACGCGGCAGAAAAACCTGAAGCGGAAGGCGGATCAAGCAAGAAGTTGATCATTATTATTGCTGCAGTGGTGGTGCTGTTGATCGGTGGCGGAGTCGCGGCCTTCCTGCTGATGGGGAGTGAAGAGGAAAAGCTGACTCCCGAAGAGGAACAGGCGGCCCTGGAAAAGCAGACCAAACAGGTCGGACCGATGGTCAGTCTGGAGACCTTTATCGTCAATATCCTCGATGATGAAGAAAGTCGCTACCTGAAGGCGGCGATCACCATCGAAGTCGACAGTGAAATCACCTCGGTGGAGATCAACCAACGGCTGCCGCAGATCAAAGATGCCATTCTGCTGCTGGTCGGCAACAAGACCTACGATGAATTGCGCGATATGCAGGGGAAAATTCAACTGCGCGCCGAACTGATCAACCAGCTTAACGGCATCTTGGTCAATGGCAAGGTCAAACGGATCTACTTTACCGATTTCGTGGTTCAGTAAAGGTTTCCCAACGTGGAAAAGATTCTCAGCAAAGAAGAGATTGCCGAACTCCTCTCGGCGGTCCGGCATGGCGAAGTGGCGGTCGATCCTGCCGCGGAACCGGCTGTGGAGACCGGCAAGCGGCAGAAAGCTTCCGCAGTCTCCGCCCCGGATAAAGCCGCCGCTGCCGAAAGATTAAATCTGTTCCGGGCGCAGGGCCCAGAAGGGTGGAAGCTTCACAACTTTGACCTGGTGCTCGATAGCTTTGCGCATAACTTTTCCATTTCTCTTTCCAACCGTTTCCAGCGGTCGGTCAGTGTCAAGCTCGACGCCATGGAGTCGATGAGCTTCGACGTCTTGCTGCAGAAGTTCTCTGGTCGCGGTGCCATCGGTATCCTGCAGCTTGAGCCCTTAAGTGGTGGCGCGCTGATGGTGATGGATGAGCAACTTTCCTATTCCTTGGTTGAGATCGTCCTCGGAGGTTCTTCCGACACCCAGGTGGTGGTGCCGAGCCGGGCGATGAGCGCCATCGAACTGAATGTCATCAGTGATGTGCTGCGCTCCTCCTGCCCGGAACTGGAAAAAGGCTTCCTGCAGCTGCAGAAGATCAAGGGCGATTTGGTCAAGGTGGTCAGTAACCTGCGGTTACTCAATTTTGTCAGTTTCGATTCCGGCGTGGTGGCGGCCAGGTTCCGTGTCAGCATCGACAGCCTGGAAGGGGATATCACCCTGGTGTTGCCGCACACTGCTCTGGAGCCTTTGCAGCGCAAAGAGCATGAAAAGTCGGTCCCCTTATCGACCGTTCAGAACAGCAAGTGGCAGGCAGTTGTCTGTGGCGAGTTGGGGCATATGGAAGTGGAGCTGGGTGCAACCTTGTCGAACGTTTCCTTACTGGTCCGTGACATCCTCAATTTTCAGGTTGGCGATGTTATTGACCTTGGCTGCAATCCTGATACCCCGCTGAAAATTTCCGTCGAAGGGCGGTCGAAGTTTTACGGCATGGCTGGCGTGCAAGGGGGCAAAAAAGCGATCCGCATTCTGGGGAAAATCCCCAACGGAGGATAGATTAATGAATGAGATGAACGAACAGACTGCAGAGGCCATTCAGAATACCGCCCAGGAACGAGGGATCGATCTGCTGCTCGACGTGCCATTGCAGGTATCGGTAGAAGTCGGGCGCTCAAGAATCCTGGTCCGTGACCTGCTGCAAATGCAGGAAGGATCGCTGATCGAACTCGACAAACTGGCTGGTGAGCCGCTTGATCTCTATGTCAACTCACGGTTGATCGCTCGCGGCGAAGCGGTAGTGGTCAACGACAAGTTCGGCCTGCGTTTGACCGATGTGGTCAGCCCATCGGAGCGGATCGAGAATCTCGGCTCATGAAATTTCTGCTGACCACAGTTCTCATGGTGGCTCCGGGACTGCTTCATGCCGCAGAGGTTCCGGATGATTCCGGTCTGCTGGCCCCTGCAGTGAAAATGGTGGCCGCTCTGGCGGTGATCGTCGGCTTGCTGTTGTTGTTTTACGCTGCCAGCCGCAAGGGGTTCGGTTTTCTGCCAAAGCAGAATCAAGGCGCGATCCGGGTGCTGGAGACCCGACCACTTGGGGGGAAGAAATATCTCAGCCTGGTTTCGGTACGCGGTGAAGAGTTGCTGCTCGGGATCAGCAATGAACGGATCGAATGTTTGAGCAAGCTGCCGCCACGCAGCGATTTTTCCACCGAGCTGCAACAGCAGCTGACCGAGGAACAGGCATGAAGCGCACCAGCTTGCTGCTATCGATCCTGCTGTTGCTGCCGTTAATCGCCAGCGCCAAGGGTTTGCCGACCATCACCCTCGGCATCAGTGAAGCGACCGAGCCGGGTGAAGTCTCCACCGCAGTGCAGATTCTCATTGTTCTGACAATCCTCTCGGTAGCACCAGCGATTCTGCTGATGACCACCGGCTTTACCCGAATTGTCATCGTTTTGTCATTCGTTCGCCAGGCGATGGGCACCCAGCAGGCGCCATCCAACCAGATTGTCATCGGTCTGGCGCTGTTTTTAACCTTTTTCATCATGTCGCCGGTTTTTGAAAAGATCAATGAAAACGCGTTGCAGCCGTACTTGAATAAAGAAATCAACCAGGAGCAGGCCTTTACTCAGTCGTTAAAACCGATGCGCAATTTTATGTTCAGTCAGGTCGGTGAAAAGGATTTGCAGTTTCTGGTCGATATCTCCAAGGCGCCGCAGCCGGAGAATCAGGACGATATCGGCATGTTGACGCTGATTCCGGCGTTTATGCTTTCCGAACTTAAAAGAGCTTTTCAGATGGGTTTTCTGCTGTTCATTCCGTTTTTGATGATCGATATGATTGTCGCCTCGATCCTGATGGCCATGGGCATGATGATGTTACCGCCGGTCATTGTCTCATTGCCGTTTAAGATCCTGCTGTTCGTGCTGGTTGATGGCTGGACACTGGTGATCGGTTCACTGGTCCAGAGCTTCGCCTAAGGCTTTTTTATGACTCCAGAATTTGTCATTAATATTGGTCGTCAGGCGATCGAAACCGTCTTGGTGGTTGCCGCCCCGATGCTGATCGCTGCGCTGGTGATCGGCTTACTCATCAGTATTTTTCAGGCGGCGACCCAGATCAATGAACAGACCATGACTTTCATCCCGAAGATTGTCGGTGTCTTTGTCACCCTGCTGATTTTTGCGCCTTGGATTCTGCAGAAGGTTTCCGCCTTTCTGATCATGATTTTTAACCAGTTGCCGACCGTCGGCCGCTAATCCCAGAAGGGCTAGGCCATGGATTTGCCGCAATTCTCCCTGCCTTTGATCCAGGGGTTTCTGATCTGCCTGGGGCGGATCGGGGGAATGATCGGAGCCATCCCGGTTTTCAGTGGCGGCCAATTGCCCCCGCAAATGCGTATCGGTATCGCCTTTCTGTTTACTCTGCTCTGTTACCCGGTGGTTGAAGGCTATCTTCCTGCCGAGAGTTTCACCCCGATCGAACTGGGGTTGCTGGTGGCCCAGGAAACCATTCTCGGTCTGCTGGTCGGTTTTTTGGCCCAGCTCGTGTTTATGGCGGCGGAGTTTTCGGGCTCGCTGATCGGCTATCAGATGGGTTTTGCCGCCGCCAACGTCTTCGATCCAATCAGCCAGCGACAGGTCGCGCTGATTTCTCAGTTTCAAGGCACCTTTGCCCTGCTGCTGTTTCTCGCCCTGGACGTTCATCACCTGTTTCTTGAGGCGATCGTCTTCTCTTTTGAAATGCTGCCGCCAGGCCAGCTGGATCTGAGTGGCGGCGCCATCCCTTTTATCATGGAGCTGGCCAATCACTCGTTTGTTCTCAGCATGCAGCTGGTGGCGCCGATTCTGGCGCTGTTGATCCTGACCAACCTGACCCTCGGGGTGATGTCGCGGGTTTTCCCACAGTTAAATGTCTTCATGCTCTCCTTTCCGATCAATATCGGCGTTTCCTTCATCGTCATGGGGATCACCCTTGGCGTCTTTGCGACAATGCTCAGTCGCGAATTTTCCGAACTTGCGGACCGCTTTTTGCAACTCTTCAGCTTGCTTTGAGATTTCTAACCTGGGCTGCCGAAATTTTGGCAGTGCCGCTCAACCTGCGAGGTATTAGGTGGTTGAGAAATGATGAGATGCAAGGCTTGCGTAGCTTGAAGAATGAGTCGTAGCCACCGGCTACGTCGAATGATGAAAGCCTAGCGTAACGCAGCAGATCGTCGTTTATCGACCGCCGGAGGTAAAAGATGGCTGAGGGATCCGATCAGGAACGCACAGAATCCGCAAC
Organism: uncultured Desulfuromonadales bacterium; assembly: GCA_947259685.1. The sequence goes on from CAMYNC010000015.1 coordinate 30,047, forward strand.
CAGTAAGCGGCGGCAGGATTTTCGCGAAAAGGGGCAGGTGGCGCAGAGCAAAGAGGTGACCACCGCCGCGCTGATGACCATGTCGTTGCTGCTCTGGGTGTTTTACGCCAAATATTTCTGGGACGATCTGCACCGCCTGATGACCAGTTTATTGCGGATGCTCGCCGGTTTTCAGCTGACCCCGCTGAGTGTCCTCAATCTGCTCTGGGAGATGGGACTGGTGCTTGGCAGCCTGCTTTGGCCGGTCTTCGGCCTGACCCTGCTGGTCGGCTTTTTCTCTTCCTTCCTCCAGGTTGGCCCCCTGCTCAGCTTCAAATCGTTCGAACCGGATATCAGTAAGTTCAATCCGATCAAGGGGATGGCCAAATTTGTCTCCAAGCGTTCGGCAGTCGAATTGATCAAGTCGCTGGCCAAGGTCTCTTTGATCGGTTTTGTCGCTTACAAAACCGTCAGCAACGAATTCGCCAGCGCGATTTCCCTGGTGAACCTCGACCTCAATCAGACCCTGATCTTTCTGGCCGAGACCGCCTATCTGGTGATGGCCAAGACCTGCGGTATCCTGATCATCCTTGCGGTCATTGACTACTACTTCAGCAAGTATGAGATGGAGCAGAAGATGAAAATGACCAAGCAGGAGATCAAGGAAGAATTCAAGGAGACTGAAGGGGATCCGGCAGTCAAGTCGCGGATACGTTCGATGCAAATGCAAATGGCGCGGAAACGGATGATGGCCGAAGTTCCCAATGCCGATGTCATTGTCACTAACCCGACCCACCTGTCGGTGGCGATCGCCTACGATCGCGAAAGCATGGAGGCACCGCAGATCCTCGCCAAAGGGGCCGATCATCTGGCTTTTCGCATCCGCGAAATTGCCCGCGAACATAAGGTGCCGGTGCTGGAAAACAAGCCGGTGGCACGGGCTTTGTACACGTTAGAGGTCGGGGAGCAGGTTCCCGAAGAAATGTTCAAGGCCGTCGCTGAAATTCTGGCCTATGTTTACAGCCTTAAGCGTTGATAAGAATTTGAAATTACAGGTTAAAAATACTCTTTCAGCCTCGCATCAGGCAAGCCAAAAGCTTGACAGACGCTGTCAGAATTCAGGCTTTAAGGAGCAACAATGGCAACTGTAGATGGGTTCATGAACCGAGACTGGCGCGATTTAATTTTGCGCAGCGATGTTCTGGTCGCATTCGGCATGGTGTTAATTCTGATGCTGATGATCCTGCCGGTGCCGCCGATGTTACTCGATATCTTTTTGTCGCTTAATATTACCATCGGTCTGCTGATCCTGATCATTGCCCTCTACACGACCCGAGCCCTCGATTTTGCCATCTTTCCCAGTGTGTTGCTGATTACCACTCTGTTCCGTTTGTCACTGAATGTCGCTTCGACCCGGTTGATCCTGCTGCGCGGAGATGAAGGCCCGAGTGCCGCCGGTAGTGTCATCCAATCCTTTGGCCAGTTTGTCGTCGGCGGCAATTACGTGGTCGGAATCGTCATCTTTATCATCCTGGTGCTGATCAACTTTATGGTTATCACCAAGGGTGCCGGGCGGGTGGCTGAAGTGGCCGCCCGTTTTACCCTCGATGCCATGCCTGGCAAGCAGATGGCCATCGATGCCGATCTGAACGCCGGTTTGATCGATGAAGAACAGGCGCGTAGCCGCCGCGAAGAGATCTCCTCGGAATCCGATTTTTTCGGCGCCATGGATGGTGCCAGTAAGTTTGTCAAAGGGGATGCCATCGCCGGGATCATTATTACCCTGATCAATATCGGCGCTGGTTTTATTATCGGCGTCATGCAAAAAGGGATGCCGATGGCTGAAGCGGCAGCCAACTATACGATTCTCACCGTTGGTGACGGTCTGGTCGGCCAGATCCCGGCGCTGATCATCTCCACCGGCGCCGGTATCATGGTCACCCGAACCGCCGGTGATGAGGACTTCGGTTCTGAGATGAAGCGGCAGTTTTCTGTTCATCCACGGGCATTGTGGGTCGTCTCCGGCATCCTCTTTACCTTCGCCATGATACCAGGGTTGCCAAATCTCCCCTTCTTTGTGCTAGCCGTGACCCTCGGGGTCATCGCTTACCGGGTGCAGAAAGCCAAGGAGGCTGCCCCCTTGAGTGACGAGCTGAGTTCACAGGCTGCGGATGTCCCGCAATTAACCGATGAGAACTATGAAGGAATGCTCAGCGTTGATCTGCTTGAAATGGAGGTCGGCTACGGGCTGATTCCGCTGGTTGATGCGACTCAAGATGGCGAGCTGTTGCCGCGGATTAAATCGATCCGTCGGCAGTTCGCTCTGGATATGGGCTTTATCGTCCCTCCTGTGCATATCAAGGATAACCTGCAGCTCAAGCCGAATGAGTACGCCATCGTCCTCAAGGGGGTGAAAATTGGTGGCGGTGAGCTCCTGCCCGGCCATTTCATGGCGATGAACCCCGGCACGGCGACCGAAACCATGAAGGGGATTGCCACCACCGAACCGGCCTTCGGTCTGCCGGCCACCTGGATTTCCGAGGACAAGAAGGAACGGGCGCAGATTTCCGGCTACACGGTGGTCGATAACACTACCGTGGTCGCCACCCACCTCAGCGAACTGATTAAGCAGCATGGACATGAGCTGCTCGGTCGTCAGGAGACTCAGAACCTGCTCGATAACCTGGCCAAGGAGTATCCGAAGCTGGTCGAGGAGCTGGTGCCGAACCTGCTGAGCCTCGGAATTGTTATGCGCGTCCTCCAGAACCTGCTGCGGGAAGGGGTCTCGGTGCGTGACCTTAGAACAATTTTAGAAACATTGGCTGATTGGGCACCGGTTGTGCAAGATCCAGATCAACTGACAGAACATGTCCGGGCAATTCTGGCCCGGTCGATCAGTAACAGCTATAGCGAGGATGGACAGGTGCTGGAAGTGATGACCTTTGATCGCGACGTCGAAACCCAGATTCAGGAAGCGCTGCACACCACGGAGCAAGGGGCTTACCTGGCCCTTGAGCCAGGGTTCGCCCAGGCGCTGATCAACAGCCTGAGTGAGAGCATGCAGAACTTTGCCGGCTCGGCAGCAGTCCTGCTCTGCACGCCAACAATCCGACTGCATGTCAAAAGGTTGACCGAACGCTACCTGCCCGGCCTGGCCATCATTTCCCACAATGAGATCGCTCCTCACTTGAAGGTGCGGTCGGTCGGAACGGTGACTGTCAATGTTGGTTAGAAAATTTGAAGCAGAGGATATGGCGGCAGCCCTCAAGCAGGTCAAGGAGACCCTGGGTGCTGAGGCACTGATTCTTTCCACTCGCACCCTGCGTAAAAAGGGTTTGGGCGTTCTAGGGAAGCAGACCATTGAGGTGACGGCAGCGATCGAATCTCCAGCGATGAAAGCATCATCCGCTAGGGCGGCTGTCGAGCCCGCGGCCAAGCCGCTCGGCAAGGTGGCGGTCAGCAAGCGGATTCCGGCAGCTTATAGGGGCAACCTAGAGGTGCGGGAAGATGAGCCGTTAACCGTGCCGCCCCCAGCGCCGAGATCGCAACCGGTGGAATTGCGCAGCAATCCCTTGGAAGAAGAAGTTCAGAGTTTGCGCACCCAGCTTGAATCGCAGGATGTCGGCCAGCTCAAAGATGAACTGGAGCAGCTCAAGGGGATGATCAAGCAAATGACCGCAACGCCTCCCCAGGCGCCGGTGACCGCAGCTCCACAGCAGTTTGACCGGGCCGCTTGGCATGCCGCGACTTCGGCACAGCAGAACATCCAGCCCAGCTATGAATTATCCGCTTTGACCGTTCTGCTGGAGTGCGGCCTCGCCAATGGTACGGCCACCGCCATCGCCCGCCTGGCCGGAGAAAAACTGAACGAACTGCAAATTGAGGACCCTCAACTCTGCCGGGAACTGCTTATCAGCACCCTGGCCGATTGGGTGCCGACCAGCGGGCCGATCTGGCAGCCGGGTGAAACGCAGAAAAAAGTCGCATTGATCGGTCCGACCGGCGTCGGCAAGACCACAACCATCGCCAAACTGGCCGCCGAGGCAATTACCAAAGGTGGTGCCCGGGTGGCACTGGTGACGATCGATACCTACCGCATTGCTGCAGTTGAGCAGCTAAAGGTCTATGGCGACATTATGGGTTTACCAGTCGAAGTGGTGATTTCTCCCGATCAGTTGCAGGAGGCCTTTGCCCGGCACCGTGACAAGGACCTGATCTTGATCGATACCGCCGGGCGCAGTCCGCGCGATCATGAACGAGTCGCCGAACTGGCCGAATTTCTTGGCGATGATGAACAGGTGGAGAACTGCCTGGTTCTCGCTGCCCCAACTGATGAACGCGTACAGCAGCAGACCTTGGAAGCCTTCAAGGTGCTACCGATCTCCCGGCTGATTTACACCAAACTGGATGAAACCGATAGCTGCGGCGCATTGATCAATATTCCAACCCGTTCCAACCTGCCGCTGGCCTACCTGACCAACGGCCAGCAGGTTCCGGAAGATCTGTTGCTGGCGGAGCCAACCAGGGTTGCCGAGTTGGTGATGGGCAATGACAGTGACTCACGGAGGATGGCTGTATGATGAGCAGTTTGGATCAAGCAGGAACCCTGCGCAGCATGCGCGATCAGCTCGATGGCGCAGCTGGTGAAATAAATATGCCGGCCACCCGGGTGCTGTCGGTGACCAGCGGTAAAGGGGGCGTCGGGAAGACTGCAGTGGTCTCCAATATCGCGGTGAGCCTGGCCAAGCGGGGAAAAAAAATCCTGATTATCGATGCTGACCTGGGTCTGGCAAATGTCGATGTGGTGCTCGGTCTGGCACCGCAGTACAACCTGAACCATTTTTTCAACGGCGAACGCAGCCTCGAAGAAGTGATGGTCGAAGGACCCTACGGGCTGAAAATATTGCCGGCTGGTTCCGGTGTCCAGCAGTACACCAGGCTTGATGGCCAGTTGAAAATGCGCCTGATCGAATCCCTCGATGCGCTGACCGAGCACTTCGATCTGGTGCTGATCGATACCGAGGCTGGGATCTCCGACAATGTCACTTATTTCAACGTCGCCGCCCAGGATATCCTGGTGGTCACTACCCCCGAGCCGACCGCTATCACCGATGCCTACGCGCTGATGAAGCTGCTCTCCACCCAGTACCACCAGAAGCGTTTTCTGCTGACCGTCAATTCGGTCCGCGAAGCGGATGAGGGGCTGGATGTGTTCGAAAAGCTCACCATGGTCTCCGGGCGCTACCTGGATATCTTCCTTGATTACCTCGGCTGCATCCCTTTCGATCGCAAAATGCACGAATCGGTACGCCAACAGCAGGTGATGGTCGACCTCTACCCCGACCATAAGGTCGCTAAAGCATTCACCGGCCTGGCGGCGACCCTGATTGAGACACCGACCAATACCCAGGCGCAAGGGACCCTGCAGTTCTTCTGGAAGCAATTTCTTGCTGCCGACACGGAGGCAGGCTGATGATTCCGACGACCGGTTATGGGCTGCCTGGAGCGGCAGAACGCGAAAAGATGATCGAGAACCACCTGACCCTGGTCGACTTTCTGGTTGATCGGATGATGACCCAGGTACCGGCCTTCGTCAGCCGTGATGATATCCGCAGCGCCGCACTGATGGGCCTGATGGATGCAGCGAACCGCTTCGATCCACGCCGCGGGGTCTTGTTCAAGACCTTTGCCGAGCGCCGGATTCGTGGTGCGGTGTTCGATGAAGTGCGGCGGATGGACTGGTTCTCCCGCTCGCTGCGGGAAAAGCAGTCCCGCCTCAACAGAGCCGGTGAAGAGTTGGCAAAAAAGCTTGGCCGGGCCCCTGAAGACACCGAGGTTGCCGAAGAACTGCAGATGGAACTGGAGGATTTCCGTGAGCTGCAACTGCAAGTCAGCCAGCTCGGCTTTGTCAGCCTGGATGAAAACCTCGATGAGGATAATGATCGCGGCAAAAGTTTTATTGATAACCTCGAGGATACTGCCCAGCCCAGCGTTCAGGATCGAATCGAAGCCAATGAACTGACCCAGGAACTGGCTGGCTACCTGGAGCTGTTGTCGGAAAAAGAGCGGCTGGTGATCGCCCTG
>CAMYNC010000016.1 GCA_947259685.1 uncultured Desulfuromonadales bacterium
TTTTAACCGGCGAATCTAACGGAATCAGTCCCCCGAGTCAAGCACTTACGGAGCTTTTTAAAATTAAAAAAAACGCCGTAATTTTGGGACATTGTTTTAGTTTTAAAGGGACACCAGGAAGCCTACTTTCCTTGCAATAAATAGGCTTCAATAAAACCTTCCAAATCGCCATCGAGGACGGCATCAGTGTTGCCGACTTCATGACTGGTGCGATGATCCTTGACCATCCGGTAAGGGTGCAATACATAAGAACGGATCTGACTCCCCCAGCCGATCTCCTTCTTATCCTCTGAAAATGCCGCGGCCTCCTCTTCCTTCTTACGCATTTCCTGCTCGTAGAGCCGGGCCTTAAGCTGCTTCATCGCAGTCGCCCGGTTTTTGTGCTGGCTCCGTTCGTTCTGGCAGGCAACGACAATTCCACTTGGGATATGGGTAATTCTGATCGCCGAGTCGGTCTTGTTGATATGCTGCCCCCCTGCGCCGCTGGCCCGGAAGGTGTCGACCTTGATATCCTTTTCTTCGACTTCGACCTCGATAGAATCATCCAGCTCCGGAAAGACAAACACCGAGGAAAAAGAGGTGTGGCGACGAGCACTCGAATCGTATGGAGAAATCCTCACCAAGCGGTGGATGCCATTTTCCGCCTTCAGGTAGCCGTAGGCGTACTCTCCGTCAACGCTGAAGGTCGCACTCTTGATCCCCGCTTCGTCTCCTGCCTGACATTCCGTCAATTCCGTCTTGAAGCCCTTACGCTCGCAATAGCGCAGGTACATCCGTAACAGCATTTCCGCCCAATCCTGGGCTTCGGTGCCACCTGCCCCGGCATTGATCGTCAGGGTCGCGCAGCTGGCATCATGCTCACCGGAAAGCATTCGGGCGAACTCCATTTGCGCCACCTGCTTCTCGACCTCCGGCAGCAGTTCATTGACCTCTTCCAGGGTGTCCTGATCTTCTCCCTCTTCACCCAGCTCAATCAGAACCTGAAGATCCTCCAACTCGCTGTTAGCTGTTTCCCAGGACTCAACAATTTTCTGCAACCCGGTCCGCTCACGCAACAGATCCTGAGCGGCATCACCCTGATTCCAGAAATCGGGCTGAGCTATTTCTGCCTCAAGCTCTGAGACCCGTTCCTTTTTGGCAGGAACGTCAAAGATACCTCCATAGTTCCTGAAGCTTTTCTTGTAATTCTTTGACGGTCTCTTTGGGTTCACGGAACATCGTTACAATCTCCTTAAGATAGTTTGAATAGCCGCTAAGTATAACTTAAATAAAAACGGAAAAACAGCCCGGGTTTCGAGCGGCAACCGCAAGGCGATGGCGCAAGAGCCTGTCGCAGAACAAAAACGTTCAAGGCGACTCATGCACCGCCGTAAAGGTTTTCGTTCTGGGTATAAAGCCTGTTTGAAGGTAGAAAAGGATCAAGCAGAGGATCAGTTGTTGCTGCAGTCAGTGCAAAGGCCATAAAGCTCAAGACGATGGGTCTGAATGGTGAAATTATGCTCAGCGGCGACTTTTTCCTGCAGTTCTTCGATCTCAGGTTCTTCGAACTCGATGATCAGACCACACTCCCTGCAAACCAGATGGTCATGATGCTCCTGATCGGTCACCGGCTCAAAGCGGGTCTGGCCATCGCCAAAATGGCGCTCGGCAGCGATGCCGCACTCTGCAAACAATTTCAGTGTCCGGTGCACGGTCGCATAGCCGATCTTCGGGTAGGCGGCGCGTAATTTCAAATAGAGCTCTTCCGTTGAATAATGGGAATCTGACTCGAGAAAGGCTTTAAGGATAAGCATTCTCTGGTTGGTATTCTTCAGCCCCTTGCGGTTGAGGAACTCGGTAAAATGGCTGATCTGGTCCATAATCTCGCTTCATTCCTCCATAACACTGAAAATGATTTTCAAAATAGTCAGCTGAAGGGCAAAGGTCAAGGAAAAAGTTTTCCTGATTTTCCGATATAAATATTTAATATATTTAGCCGATTCTAAGGTTGCTAAAGAGCCATTCTAAAGGTTTAATTGTAGCTACTAAACTATATAACCCTCAAGGAGAATGCTCAATGGTCCAACAGCCGAACGAAAATGTGATCTATCGCTATGTCAGCCAGTTGACGCGAGATACTCTGGTGTTGATTCTTGCCGGCGGCCGCGGCTCCCGACTCTACGAATTAACCGATTACCGCGCCAAGCCGGCGGTCCATTTCGGCGGCAAGTATCGGATCATTGACTTCCCCCTCTCCAACTGCGTCAATTCCGGTCTGCGCCGCATCGGCATTTTGACCCAGTATAAATCTCATTCCCTGATTCGACATCTGGTCCGCGGCTGGAGCCACTTCAAGCAGGAGTTGAATGAATATGTCGAGATCCTGCCTGCTTCCCAGCAAAACTCTGAAGACTGGTATCAGGGAACCGCCGATGCCGTCTATCAGAATTTAGATATCATTCGGGCGACTCGCCCCAAATACATTATGATCCTTTCCGGCGACCATATTTACAAAATGGATTATCGGCCGATGCTTCTTGAACATGTCGAAAAAGGTGCAGATATGACTGTCTCCTGCCTGGAGGTACCTGTTGAAGAAGCCGCCGGTGCCTTCGGGGTTATGAGTGTCGACGACCAAAGCCGGGTTCTCGACTTCACCGAAAAACCGCAGAAGCCTGCTGAAATACCCGGTAAACCGGGCCTCACCCTGGCTTCCATGGGCAACTATATATTCAATACCGAATTTCTTTTTGACCTGCTTGAAACCGATGGCCAGAATCGAGATTCGGACCATGATTTCGGGAAAAATATTATCCCATCAATCATCCATGACCAAAAGGTTATCGCCTACCCCTTCCGGGACCCGGAAACCGGCGGGCTGGCCTACTGGCGCGACGTAGGCTCACTGGATGCCTTCTGGGAAGCCAATATGGAGATGATTTCGCCAGCGCCTGAATTGAACCTGTACGACCAGAACTGGCCGGTTTGGACTTATCAACGCCAGTTGCCACCGGCGAAATTCGTCTTCGATGATGACGATCGGCGCGGCGCGGCAGTCGATTCAGCCGTCTCCGGGGGGTGTATCATTTCAGGCTCCAAGCTGAGAAAATCGTTGCTATTTTCCGATGTCAGAATTCATTCTTTTTCCTCCATCGAAGAAACCGTCATTCTGCCGGAAAGTGAAATTGGTCGGAACTGCAAGATCAAGCGGGCGATTATCGATCGTGGCTGCAAGGTTCCGCCCGGCACCGAGATCGGTTTCGATCCTGAGCAGGACAAGGCGAATGGTTTCCGCATAACCTCAAAAGGGGTCGCGCTGGTGACCCGCAAAATGCTGGGGCAACCCGGCGGCTACGATTGATTTAATGCCGCCAGACCAAAACGAACAAAAAGGGCACCAAGACCAAGCAAAGGGCCTTTGTGCCTTTTTTGTTAGCGCCCGGTATTGGTTAGGATGCGACCATTCAAAAGACTCCTGGATTTCAGATTTACCACACCCGATATGGCTGCCCCGCAGCCCCAGCATCCGGTATAACCCTTGAGAAAAGCACCCCTCTGCCGAAACCGATAGGGTGCTTTAGAAAAATGGGCCGAGACCGGTTTATCGATAGCAGCATATTTAGCAGTTTCCTAGCCACCAGCAACATAGGGAATCACAGCGGCCGGTTCAAGAATCCGGAAGGTAAAGGATTCGCTGTAGTACAGCTTAACCTTCTCGGCGGTATGGGCTTCATAACCGACCGAAAGATCCTGGCCGATGATCAGTTCAAAATCACCGCCTCGGGATGAAACCATAAAGGCCTCATCGGCATAATCACCGGTGAGATAAGGACTGAGTACCACGGTGCCACCGAGGATATTTTCCGCCTGCATCTTCACCGGATAACCCTGCACGTGAGCTGACATCTTACTCCATAACTTCGGGCCGACCACGAAGGAGTATGGCCCTTCAATGGAACGCTCAGCAAAGATCGTGACCCCCTGAGCTATGGTCTCCAGCAACTGTTCCGGTTGCGAACCGATGGTCAAACACTCGGAGCCGGTGCAGACCTTCAGGCCTTTGATGTTCGCTTCATTTAAACCATGGTAAACCACCATCTCTTCAAATATGGCGATTTTCCGCGCAGCATCCTCGAGGCTGGAAAGATCGACATCTTTCGCTCCGCGGACCACATTGTCCATTTCTTTGATATCCAGATCGAAAGGGATACGTGCTTCAACCAGGTGATGAACCTTATGGATTCCATAGTTCAACCCACCCTTAGGTTGTTTCTTCGGATAATCGAGTCGCCCCTCGGGCACGCCGGGAAAATCGGTGCCCATCGGACCACTGACATCGACCACTTTCCGAGCCGAGAGCATGGCGGTCAGGGTGCGGGTTGCCTGCTGATCGATCTCAATCCAGGCTTCGGCCGGAATCGGCGCCAGTTCTCGCTTCAAAATATCCATAAAAACTCCTTTGGGATCTATCTATAAAGTTTCACTGATCGTTTTCGCTCACTCTTTCAAACTCCCAATTCCCAGGCCGATGGCCGCCGACCTGTTGGCTTTGGCGCCCGAGGTATCAATGCCGCCGGGCACATTTGGCAGGCTGACATTCAAGAGTTTGTCCTTAGCTTCAAGAAATAGCTCCCCCAGGGTCACCAGATCTTGGGCAGCAAGCAGTTGCCGGGCCAGCGGAAAGACTTCAGCTTCTTCTTCATCAAGGTGATGAGCTGTGTATTCGCCCAACCCTTCAACTTTTATCGGAAAGCGATCGTGCTCACGCGGAAAGTCTTCGGCATCTTTAAGAATCAACTCAATAATATGATGCTCGTTGACGGCTTCAAGTGACGCATGCCTGGCAGATGAGACCTGCTCCAGCAAATCGTAAAAATATTTTTCTTCCATGGTGTGATGAACAACCAGATGGTGAATAAACTCTTCGAAAATGGTCGGATCAGCTTCAGCTTGCTGGCCGAGTTGCCTTAATATTTGATGGTGTTCAACTAACGCATCGACAATATCCATAGAATCTCCTTGGAATTGATTTAATCAACAAGGTCCATCTTCGAGCCTTGGTCAATACAATACAACTGCTAGCCAGACAGGGACCGATTGCCTCTAATATGGTGTGAGTTTATCGCAATTATTTGAGAAGAAAAGCTGGCCGGCTAAAACTGATTACACCGCTTCGTTTCGAAAAATATTTCCGCCCGCACTTGCGGAATGATGGCTGCGGAAGGATAATTACTTTGGACTTCAAGCTAAGGAGACTAATATGAGGTTTCAGCGAATTCTCTGCCTGCTGTTGGCATTCGGTCTGTCGGCAACACCTCTCTGGGGTCAGCCATCTGCGGCTGCAACCAAAATCCCGGATGCTCCCGAGAAGATCTGTCCGCTGCCGGTCGGCAGTGTCATGCCACAGATAAATCTCCAGACCCTGGACGCCAAACCTTTTGACCTGAATGCGCAGTTGAAAACCAAACCGAGTATTTTGATCTACTTTCGTGGCGGCTGGTGACCTTACTGCAATCTCCAGTTGGGAGAACTGATCAAAATTGAACCGCAGCTGCTCAAACTTGGCTACCAAATCATCGCCATCAGCGCCGACAGCCCGGATTTTTTACGCCAAAGCGATAAACAGCATCAACCGAACTACCTCTTGCTTTCCGATAGCGACATGCAGGGAGCCAAAGCACTCGGGATTGCCTGGCAATTGAACAAGGAGAGGTACGAACAATACAAAAACTATGGGATCAATCTGGAAGAAAAATCTGGCCAGACCCACCACCTGCTGCCGGTCCCGACCGCCTACGTGATTAATACCGATGGCATCATCAAGTTCGCTTACACCAATCCAGATCACCGCATCCGCATTAGTCCGGAAGTATTGCTGGCGGCGGCAAAGGCTGAAGCCGGGTCAGAGTAAGGTCACTCTAAGGACATCAGCGGCCGGCGATAGATTCTGCTCAGCCCAGGGAGGGTGGGAAAATCTGGTAAAGATAACCGGTCAGCCGGGTGAACAGATCGAAAAATAACAGGACACCTGCGATCATCAACAGAATCCCGGTACCGATTTCCACGATACGGATATGCTTCTTGAAACGATCAAAAAAGCTAAGAAAGGAATGGAACAATATCGCGGAGATCAGAAACGGTACTCCCAGCCCGAGAGAATAGATCGAAAGCAGCAACACGCCCTGCCCTACGCCACCGGCACTGCTGGCGGCAATCGCCAGAATCGCCCCGAGAATCGGTCCGATGCAGGGTGTCCAACCGGCAGCAAATGCCACTCCAACCAAAAAGGTGCCGATATACCCGGTCGGCTTGTTTCTGACGTGAATGCGCTTCTCACCCAGCAGAGCGCCGATATGAAAAAGTCCGCTCAGATGAAGCCCAAACAGGAAAATCAGCACACCGCCGGCTTTCTGAATGACCCCCAGCCATTCGCGCATATGCATCTGAAAGGAGCCTGATGCCAGTCCGGCAAGGGCTCCCAGGGTGATAAAAACGACCGAGAACCCGGCGATGAACACCAGCGAATGACTGATGACCGTAAACCGGACTTTGGCACTGGCATGGGCGTCTTTAAGTTCGCCGAAAGAAAGTCCCGAGATATAGGTCAGGAATGACGGGATCAGCGGTAGCACACAGGGGGAAAAATAGGAGAGTAAGCCTGCAGAAAAAGCAATCCAGATCGTGACGTCGGTCCCTGCTTCCATTCTCGCTCCTGCTCTTGCTTAACCGTTTAACAGAAAATTGAGCATCGTGGTGGTTTTGGGTGACAACCAGTCGCGGCCGCCAATAATCTTCTCAACGACAGTGCCATTACGATCGATAACGAAGGTTTCCGGGAAACGGAACACCTTGTAGCTATTCTGCACCTCGGCAGCGGTGTCAAGCAGGATCGGAAAGGTATAGTTTTTCCCCGGCAGAAACCGGCTAACAGCCTGATATCCCTCGGCTTCGACATTGACCGCCAACAGTACCAGGCCCTGATCTTTATAGCGCTGATGCAGCTGTTCCATCGATGGCATCTCTTCGCGGCAGGGTGGACACCAGGTGGCCCAGAAGTTTAATAGTACAACTTTACCGCGAAATTGGCTGAGAGTCACCTCATTCCCCTGCATGTCGGTCAGGGAAAAATCGGGGGCCGGATGGTTGACGCCGTCCCCCACCACCGACGGCTGAGCATTCGTCGAAGAGTCTTCACAGCCAGCCAGTAAGCCGAGGCAGAGCAGAGAAAAGCAGCAGAGTTTCAATAATGTTAGAAAACGCATCAACAGATTCCTTCTCTTGGCTGTCAGGGTAGTTCGATCAGATAAGCCCGATTGCCACGGACAACAGTAAACTCCAGCGGCAAGCGCCCGAGTCGATCCTCCATCAGTTCGGCAAAATCGCTCAGCCTACTCACCTCGCGCCGATCGACCTTTACCAGCAGATCCCCAGGGCGAATTCCGACTCTGTCCGCCGGTGAGCCGGTCTCAACCTTGGCGACCACCAGGCCGGCTCGTCCCTGATGCAGATCAAAGCCGAAAGTTCGCCGAGTATAGGCCATCAGATAGCCTTCGGGCAAGGCGGATAAGGCGACGTTTTTTTCTATCATTTGCAAACCTCTTAATACCGAAAGCTGCAATCGATCATCGGGTGTGTAGGTCTGCAGTAGGGAATAAAAATGTTCGGCCGAGGAGATGGGCACACTGTCGATAGCGAGAATCACGTCCGCAACCTGTAGCGCTGCTTTTTGCGCCGGTGAATCGGACAGAATTTCTTCAACCAGAATACCCCCTTCGCCATGCGACCTGACAAAAGAATCCCCCACCTCTCCCGGCACCACGCCAAGAAAGGCCCGGCGCACCCGGCCATGCTCGATCAGATCGTTGAGAACCCGTTTGGCCGTATCGATCGGGATAGAAAAACCAATCCCTTGGGCCTGACGAGCAATAGCGGTGTTGATGCCGATCAGTTCGCCGTTGATATTGATCAACGGCCCCCCAGAGTTGCCCGGATTGATTAACGTATCGGACTGAATAAACACCGAGGAATAAGTGTCTGCCACCTGGATTCGACGTTGGGTCGAACTGATAATTCCGGTGGTAATCGAGTGGCCCAGGCCGAGCGGGTTGCCGATGGCAATCACCGACTCGCCAAGCAGTAAATCATCGGAACGGGCCGGTTCTAAAAAAGGGTAACTGCCCGGTTCTTCAATCTTCAGCACGGCCAGATCGATCCGGCTGTCTTTGCCAACCAGGATCGCCTCAAGCTCTTTGCGCCGATCCGGCAGGGCGACAAAGATCCGCGAGGCCTTATTGATGACATGGGCATTGGTGAGAATATAGCCATTGGCATTGATGATCACTCCAGAACCGAGCGACTGAGTCTGGTAGCTGCGGGCAGGAAACATCTCGGAAAAAAACTGGTCGAAGATGGAATCGCCAAAGCCGAAAAACGGGCTGCTGCTCCGCCGAACGATTTGTTCGGTGCGGATATTCACCACAGCGTCGCGCACCTTGGCAACCGCTTCAACCACCGCTGTCCGCCGTTGGGCGGCCTCCGCCGGTGTCAGCGGGAATAGACAGAGTAAAAAAATTAACAATAAGCGAGAAAACAACATTGGAACGACACTCCTAAGAGGTTTGAATCGCATATTTTTCTAACCGATAGAGCAAGGTATGCCGGGGAATGCGCAAAAACGCTGCCGCCTTGGTTTTATTGCCACTGCAGCGCCGCAGAGCCTCTTCAACCGCTTCTCGTTCCAGGTCTTCAAGGGAATACCCTTCTTCCGGCAGGTTGAGGACACCGCCATTTTGCACCCGCGGACGACCGATCCTCAGCGGCAGGTCGACCATTTCCAGCAGATCTCCCTGACGCAGAATCAGCATCTGCTCGACAACGTTCTCCAGCTCACGCACATTTCCCGGCCAATCGTAATTCTGCAAATGTTCAATCACCTCAGCAGCAAACCTGACCCCGACATCGGCCTGATGTTTGCGCAAAAAGAAATCGAGCAGCAGCGGAATATCCTCTTTACGTTGCCGTAGCGGCGGCAGAGCCATCGGCACCACCGCCAGCCGGTAGTATAGATCTTCGCGAAAACCGCCGGTCTGCATCGCCTCTTCCAGATCGCGGTTGGTCGCTGCGACCACCCGCACATCGACCTGCTCGGAGATTCCACCGACCGGTTCAAACTCCTGTTCCTGCAAGGCCCGCAACAATTTCGGCTGCAGGTCGATCGGCAATTCGCCGATTTCGTCCAGAAACAGGGTACCACCATCAGCCAGGGAAAACTTGCCCTTGCGATCTTTGACCGCGCCGGTAAAAGAGCCTTTAATATGGCCGAAAAGTTCGCTCTCGATCAGGTCCTTGGGAATCGCCGCGCAGTTTACCGCGACAAAGGGGCCATCGGCACGAGTCGAGCCACGGTGCAGCGCCTTGGCTATCACCTCTTTCCCACTACCGCTTTCACCACTGATCAGCACCGAAGCCTGACTGACGGCAACCTTTTCAACCCGCTGCAATAGCTGTTGCATGGCCGGAGCCTGACCTATGATCTGGCCGTTGTCGATACTGCCGGCCAGGGCATCTTTGAGCTGGGTATTCTCTTTCCGCAGTTTGCCGAATTCAAAAGCCTTGGCCACTGCCAAACTGAGCTGATCGCGACTGAACGGCTTGGTCAGGTAATCATAGGCTCCCGACTTCATCGCTTCGACGGCTTTTTCGACCGAGCTGAAGGCGGTAATTATAATCACCAGGGTCTGCGCGTCCAGCTCAAGGACTGCATCGAGAACTTCATATCCACTCATTTGCGGCATCTGGACATCGGTTATCACCAATGGCGGCCGATGGCGGCGGAACAATTCGATCCCTTCCTCGCCATTGGCTGCGGTCAGCACCTGGTAGCCAGCTTCCTGCAGGTTGAATTCGGTGACCCGCCGCAGCGAAACATCATCGTCTATCAACAGAACCTGTTTTGCCATTAAGTCTCCTCAGCAGCGTAGCGATGATCTGCCGGCTGTAAAATCAAGGTAAAGACCGTGCCCCCCTCAGGCGGGCAGTCGACACTGATCCGCCCGCAGTGGTTGCGAACAATTCGGTGGGTGATCGCCAGGCCAAGGCCGGTGCCATCATCTTTGGTGGTAAAAAAAGGATTAAACACTTTATCCAGATATTCTTGCGGAATCCCCGGCCCGTTGTCCTGAAAGACCATTTCAATCTGTTCTTGAGTGGCCGCTGTCCTGATCCACAGCTGCCCAGCAGGCGGCATCGCTTGCAGGGCATTGAGGACCAGATTCAAAAAAACCTGCTTGAACTGTGCCGCATCTCCAATAGCGGTCGGCAGGGGCTGCTCATCCCAATGGACTGAGATCCGTTTTTTAAGCGCCGGCGGCTGAGTTAATTGCAGGACTTCTTGCAGCACCTGGTCGGGGCGGAAATCATTTTTCTCAGTATTCTTTGCCCGCGCGAAACTGAGAAAATCCTCCAGCACCTTGTTCAGGCGATCAACCTCACTGATAAGAATCTGGGAAAATTCAGCGTAGCGGTTTTCCGGCGGAAAGGCGTCGCGCAAAATCTCAGCCGTGCCACGGATCGACCCCAGCGGGTTACGGATCTCATGGGCCATCCCGGCGGAAAGCTCTCCTAAGGCCGTCAGACGGTCGGCCTGCCGCAGTTGATCTTCAATCTCCAGAATCAGGTCGGCCTGCTGCCGGAGCTTATCGTAGCTGGCGGTCAGCCGCTGAGCAGATTCTTCGGCACGCAGCCGCTGCCCATGCTCTTTCGATGACAAAAACCCGGTGAGAAAGCCGATGGTATTGTAGAGCAGAATCTCCAGATACTGTTCAAGATGGCTGGATGGCAAGTGCCCCCACTGAAACAGCACATGCGGAGCATAGAGAAAAGAAACCAATAATCCGGTTCCGACTCCACCACGAAGCGAAAACCAGATCCCCCCCAAAACAATCGGCAGATAGTAAAGGCGCCGATAGATATCATGGACGGTGGAATGGTGCGTAGCGGTCAGATAATGCAACGCAGTGATTGCGCCGACCATCAGCAGGAGCGCTGCCAGGCGTAGCAGCTGTTGCCTATCCATTTTCAACGGTAATCCGATCAAGTTAAACTCCAGAGAAAATACCTTTTCCCGACAAACCCCTGAGGAATAATCGTCAACAAACTGTTGAATATTCTACACAAGCGATCTGAAACTGTCTAGTCCGCCCCTTAAGTATCTGTTTTTGCTACATTAAGGTTTTGGCATGGGGCTTGAAAATAAGAAAAACAACCACCATATTTCAGCATTCACGACTCAAAAAAGGAGAGTAACCATGAGAAAAAATACTTTAACTATCGCTTTCGCCAGCATTTTCGCCGCCGCACTGATCGCTTCCGGCCCTGCCAAGCTCAGTGAAAAAGAACCGGGGATAACTGATTACCGTGACCCAGTTTTTAACTCCAGTCCCCGCCCGACGGACCAAGACCTCGGTATTGGCGACTACAGTGATCATGGATAATTGTTAAAAGCAGGAACGCTGCCACAATTCTCTACCGAAAGGGCCCATACCTAGGGCCCTTTTCTCTTGCCTGCAGGATGGACAGCTGCCGGCTTCTAAGCTATGCTGCCTCTGCTTTGGAGGAGTTGCATGGCCCTGCTTATTGAAACTATTGCTATTGTTCTGCCGGTATTTCTGGTAATTGGCTTGGGGTATCTTTTGATGCGCCTGAGGCTGTTTGACAGCAGTTTTTTGCAACAGACCAATCGGCTGGTTTACGTGATTTTCCTGCCTTTGCTGCTGTTTCATAAGATCGGCAAGGCCGACTTTGCCAGCTCTTTCAATGGCCCGCTGGTAATCGGCTCGTCACTGGTAATTATTTTCGGTTTTTTTCTAACCTACAGCTATGCGGCTATGCGGAAATATCCGCCGGCGGTGCGCGGCAGCTTTAGCCAAGGCTCCTTTCGTGGCAACCTGGCCTACGTCGGGCTGGCAATCTGTTTGAATGCCTATGGCGACGATGGCCTGACCCGTGCCGGCATTCTGATGGGTTTTCTGGTGCCGGTGTTGAATTTGTTTGCCATTCTCGCTCTGTTGCTGCCACACAAGCACTCCTCAGCTGATGAGCAGGTCAACTGGCTGGCTCAGGTGGCTCTCAATCCTCTGATCATCGCTTCGTTTCTCGGCATCATTTGGAGTTTCTGGCAACTGCCGATTCCGCTGATCATCGATCGGGCTCTCGGCATTACCACAGGCCTGACTTTGCCGCTGGCGTTGCTGGCGATTGGTGGTTCGTTTTCTCTGGAACGCCTTAAAGGGGACCTCCTCCTGGCCGGCCTTTCAAGCAGCGTTAAGCTGATGCTCCTGCCGGTGGTTGCGGCCTTGCTGTTATTGTTATTCCGTGTCCAAGGAACCGACCTTGGAATTGGCATTCTGATGGCAGGCACGCCAGCGGCCACCGCCACTTATATCATGGCCCACCAGTTAAAAGGCGATGCAGAGCTGGCCGGCTCGATCGTCATGCTTTCAACACTGGGCTCAGCTTTTAGCTATACGATCATACTGTTACTGCTCAAAGGGTCTGGCTTATGACCTTGCCACTGTCTTGATCTGGCTGCCGCTCCCCAACCAGAAACAGTTGTTACCGGCAACGTTCAGATGCATATAGCGACAGTTTTTGGCGAATTTAGAGCTGGTCGCGCGTTAGAGACAACGCGCCCCCACCCGAACAATCAAGCTGATTTCAGACAACAGACCCTATCCCAAGGGAAAGGGGTTGAGAACGCTGGAGAAAACATTGAAAGAGAACTACCAACCATTTCTAATTGGCCATCGGTTTCGCGTTCAGCCACCTGATGCTCTACACCCTGTTGACAACCGCATCAACCTGCTTATGGAACGTGGGGCTTTCGGTTCTGGAGAACATGAAACCACCGATAGTTGCCTCAAGATACTTGAAGAAATGGCTTTCAACGGCAGCGAGAAAGTTCTTGATCTTGGCAGTGGCACCGGGATTCTCTCAATTGCTGCGTTGCTTCTGGGCGCTGGGAAAGGCTATTGCGTTGATATAGAAACAGCTGCCGTTGAAAATTGCCAGCGCAATTGCGAGGTAAATGGGGTCGGCCACCGGGCGCAGCATCTGTGCGGCACCCTTGATCAGCTTGAGGCCGATTCTTTCGATTTATTGTTGGGGAACATTTATGGTGACATTCTGCTGAAGGTCGCAGAAAAGATGGTCAGCCTTGCCGCACCGGGGGCGCTACTGCTGTTGTCAGGAATTCTCTGGGAATATAATTTTGATGTCCGCCAGAAGTACCAGCGACTTGGCTGCGAAGTGGTGGAGAACCGGATGCTGAGCGAGTTCAGTACAATCCTCATGCGGAAGAAATAACCCAGCGGCAAAATCATCTATGATCTTGCCACTTCATTCCAGACAACCGTCCGGTTGCGACCGTTTTTTTTCGCTTCATAAAGGGCTTTATCAGCGCAACTGACCAACTTCTCAAGGCTGTTTCCGTCCTGAGGAAAAGCCGCTATTCCAAGGGAAATGGTTACTGGAACCAGTTGCCCCTGAGCTCTGACATGTAGAGATTCCACCAACTCGCGGAGTCGCTCAGCGACCTTCCAAGCCCCTTGGTTATCAGCATCTTCAAGGAGGATGGCAAATTCTTCGCCGCCGGTCCGTGCTGCGAGATCGACCGAACGCACGACGGCGTCGAACAATTTAGCCACCTGGCGCAACACTTCATCCCCAAAGGGGTGGCCATAATTATCATTGATCTGTTTAAAATGATCAATATCGCAAAGCACGATAAACAAACCACCCGAACGGCGCCGGGCCCGGTCCAGCATCGCTTCGAAGCCACGCTGGTAAGCGCGTCGATTGGCAATCCCGGTTAAACTGTCGATGGTCGCCATGCGGTTGATCTGTTCATGGGAATGGGCCAGATCGATTTTAATCGCCACCTGAGCTGCGACCAGCTCCAAGATCGTCCGACAGGTGCGACTGAACATGCCCTGCTGTTTTGCGGCGACAATCAAGGCACCAACGCTCTCCCCCTCCTCTTGGTGCAGTGGAACGATCGTTAACGATCGATATTCGGCAAACAGATGGGCTGGACTGAAAACCGGCGAAGTTCCGCGATAGTCAGCATTTTCCGGCAGGCTAGTGGAATATTTCAGGACCTGCCCAACCAGCCCCTGGTTTAGCGGAAAGCTTTTACCTTTTAACTCCGCCGCGTTGTCCCCTTCCACGTAGGCGATTCGATGCTGGGTTTTCTCTGCCAGGCTAAGGGCAATAAAATCAGCAGGCACAATACTACGAATCGCTTTTGCCGTGGCCTCAAATGCAGAATTCAACCCGAGAGCTGAATTTAACTGCTGCAGCCCGTCAAAAGCTCGGCGATAGGCATGCCGTTCGCGGTCGCTGCGGTAGAGGGTTCGCGCCTGGACCACGTTAGCGGCCAGATTTTCGGCCGTCATTCGAACCATGCGCTGCTCTTCCTTCGACCAAGTGTCAGTCTGCTGGCGATCGATACACAGCATGGCCAGATTCTCCGTTTGTTCCAACGCCTCCGGCAACGGCAGGCGCAATATCATAAAGCTGCCGACCTTGCCTTGCTCTAAGTAGTAGGGTATTGGGGGAGAAGAAGGCCGTAGCGGAGCGAGGAGTAACTCAGCATGATCTTTTAAAATTGTACCGGTGACTCCGCTACCAAGGGTAAAAGGGCCTGGCTGCAGGCTTTTTTCGGCTGTAGAGACGCTATAGATCGACAGCTGGTCGGCCTGAGGTCCAGCCCAGAGTAAGACCGCAGAGGTGAGTTGTAAAGCGTGCCGAAGCATCTCTAACTGCAATTGGCAACTGGTGTGGAGTTGCTTGATGATTGTCTCACAGAGTGGTGCTTCAATCCCGCTAGTATGACCACAATGCAAAGGCAAAACTGCAGAGTCAAAATCTTCGGTAGTTACTCGAAAAGCTGCTGGTGAATTCTGGGAGATTTTCGCTAACCATCGTTTCATCGGATAGAGCCCTGGCTTGCTTCGAATTATTTGAACGATCTAATTTGTCAAATCGGCATCCTAACATGTCTAACAATAATTGAAGAGATCTTTTTAACCAAAAAAAGGCGGATCCGAAGATCCGCCCAATGAGAATAGAGATTAAAGCCTTCAGTTAAACCATAGATTTAATATACTCACGGTTTAGTTTGGCAATAAATTTAACATTAATACCCTTCGGACAAGCTTCCTGGCACTCATAGTGGTTGGTGCAGTTACCGAACCCTTCCGCCAGCAGCGCGTCGGTCATGTTCTTAACGCGGGCCTTGGCTTCTCCTTCACCCTGCGGCAGAACCGCAAGCTGGGCAACCTTGGCGCTGGTGTAGAGCATAGCTGAGCTGTTCGGACAGGAAGCAACGCAAGCACCGCAACCAATACACTCAGCAGCGTCCATCGCGTAATCAGCTACCGGCTTCGGAATCAGCAGGGCGTTACCGTCAGCAACACCACCGGTGTGGCAGGAGGTGTAACCGCCGGACTGCATGATCACTTCAAGAGCATTCCGATCAACAATCAAATCCTTATGGATCGGGAAGGCCTTAGCGCGCCATGGCTCGATGAAAATCTCATCGCCATCGTTGAAAGAACGCATATGCAGCTGACAGACAGTAGTTCTTTCCTGTCCACCGTGTGGCTTACCGTTGATGACCTGCGAACACATCCCGCAGATCCCCTCGCGGCAGTCGTGATCGAAAGCGATCGGATCTTGGCCAGATTTGATCAGATCCTCGTTGACATCGTCGAGCATTTCGAGAAAAGACTGATCTTCACTGACACCTTTCGCTTGATAGGTCTCAAGCTGTCCTTTAGCCTCTGGCCCCTTCTGGCGCCATACATGCAATGTCAGGTCCATTATTTGTAACTCCTCACGGCAAGTTTGACGTTTTCGAACTTCAAGGGCTCTTTGTGCAGCTCAGGCTCTTTATCTGCACCCTTGAATTCCCAGGCCGCGGCATAGGCGAAGTTTTCATCATCACGCATCGCTTCACCGTCATCGGTCTGGTGCTCAGTCCTGAAGTGACCGCCACAGGATTCCTCACGGTGCAGGGCATCCTTGGCGAAAACTTCGGCGAACTCGAGGAAATCGGCCAGACGGCCGGCATTTTCGAGCTGCTGGTTGAGCTCACCGGCTTCACCGGTTACGTTGACGTTGTTCCAAAATTCGTCACGTATTTCCGGAATCCGCTTGAGGGCGTTTTTGAGGCTGGCATCGCTTCGCGCCATACCGGCATCTTCCCACATCACCGAACCGAGTTCACGATGCAGTTCGCTGACAGTCTTCTTGCCGTTGATGTTAAGCAGTTTGTTGGCCTGTCCTTCAACTTCTTCAACCGACTTCTGGAACTCGGGGTGATCTTCCTTAACGGTTCCGGGAGTAATGCCGGCCAGGTAGCCGGCGATGGTGTAAGGAATAACGAAATAACCATCAGCCAGACCCTGCATCAGTGCCGAAGCACCGAGACGGTTGGCACCGTGGACCGAGAAGTTAGCTTCACCCAGAACGAACAGGCCGGGAACGTTGCTCATGCAGTTGTAATCGACCCAGAGACCACCCATCGAGTAGTGCGGTGCCGGATAGATACGCATCGGCTGCTTGTATGCATTCTCGTCGGTGATTTTCTCGTACATTTCAAACAGGTTTCCGTAGCGCTCGGCAATCGTCGGCTGACCAACACGATCGATGGCGGTCTGGTAATCGAGGTAGACACCACGCTTACCAGGTCCGACGCCACGCTCGTCGTCACACTGCTCTTTAGCGGCACGGGACGCGATATCCCGTGGAGCCAGGTTACCGAAGGAGGGGTATTTCCGCTCCAAATAGTAGTCGCGATCTTCGTCAGCGATCTCAGCTGCCGGCTTGTCGCAATCTTCCTTCTTCTTCGGCACCCAACAACGACCATCGTTCCGCAGTGATTCGGACATCAGCGTCAGTTTCGACTGCTTGTCGCCATGCTGCGGGATGCAGGTCGGATGGATCTGAGTGTAGCAGGGATTAGCGAAGTAAGCGCCCTTTTGGGCTGCTTTCCAGGCCGCGGTCACACTACAACCCATGGCGTTGGTGGACAGGTAGAAGACGTTGACATAGCCACCGGTGGCCAGAACCACGGCATCGCCCCAGTGGGACTCAATCTTGCCGGTGATCAGGTTACGGACGGTGATACCCTTGGCAACCCCATCAACCACCACCAGGTCGACCATTTCGGTACGCTGGTGCAATTTAACGGTACCGGCTTTGACCTGACGCGACAGCGCCGAGTAGGCGCCAAGCAGCAGCTGCTGACCGGTTTGACCACGAGCGTAGAAGGTCCGGGAAACCTGAGCACCACCGAAAGAACGGTTGTCGAGGTAACCGGCATAGTCACGGGCAAAAGGAACGCCCTGGGCAACACACTGATCAATAATGTTGTTCGATACCTGAGCAAGACGCCAGACATCGGCTTCACGGGCGCGGAAATCGCCACCCTTGATGGTGTCGTAGAACAGACGGTAGATGGAGTCACCGTCGTTCGGGTAGTTTTTGGCAGCGTTGATACCACCCTGTGCTGCAATCGAGTGAGCGCGACGAGCGCTGTCCTGATAGCAGAAGGCTTCCACGTTGTAGCCGAGTTCGCCGAGCGATGCAGCGCCAGCGCCACCGGCGAGGCCGGTACCAACAACCAGAATTTTGTATTTACGCTTATTCGCAGGATTGACCAGCTTCATATCGAAGCGATGCTTATCCCAGGATTTTTCAATCGGTCCTGTGGGTGCTTTTCCGTCGAGAATCACTATATAACCCCCTTACTTAATGCCAACGAGGAAGACAAAAGGAATCATCACGTAACCGATCAGAAAGACGACTGCTACCAGTTTACCGACAGCGATCACCTTGTCCTGACTTGGACCGTTATTGAAACCAAGAGTCTGAACGAAGCTGGAGAGGCCATGACTTAGATGGAAAAACAGTGCAAACATGGCGGCAATGTACACCAGCGAAACAAAAACTTTTTCGAAGCTGAGCTTGACCATCGAGAACACATCGGGACGACCGTTGACCAGGTTCTGGATAGCGGCGGTCGCATCCGTATGAACGACGTGCATGGTAAAGTGCAGCAGGTGATAGACCAGGAACATCAGCAGAATGACGCCAGTATAGATCATCGATTCGGCAGCAAAGGTGGTCTTGAGTTTTTTCTTGATTGCGTAGGCTTCAGGAGAAGCGCTGCTGTTTTCCATCGACAGTTGAATACCGAAGGTGATATGAACGGCGAACAGCGCCAGCATGATCCCGCGGAAGATCCAAACAATCGGACCCAGGCTGTGCAGTTTTTCTGCATAAATGTTAATTGCTTCGGACCCGGCAAAGACGGACATATTACCGAGCAGGTGGACAGTAATGAAGCCCGCTAGTAACAGGCCGGTTACTGCCATCAGAATTTTTCTTCCCACAGTGCTTGTTGTCAAATGCATAGTTTCATTTCCCTCGAGAATGTGAATTGATTGCCAATCAGGAAACTGCCTCCTTGATTCAATCACCGTCATGCCTTGCTGGGCGGCTCAAGGCCCGGCACGTCGCTCCTCCTGAAACTGAGCCTGTTCTCTCCCTGGCGGCCCCCGCCAGTGTTCAATCCTCCTAAGCATCAGCGACATCCTTTCGGTGTCTAAACGTAAATTGTTTATTCAACGAAGCTGAACCGATCCATAAAGATGAAATCAAATCGTATACTGTATACTAAAAATTATTAAAAAATTAAACAAAAAAAGACTGAAATAGATAAATTCTAATCATGCGGTCGAGGCAGAAGCCCGGGGAAGACTTCAGGGATGGATAGATAAAAAATAGCCGAAAAGGCGAACCCTTTTCGGCTATCAGCTTTGCTATTTCAGCGCCAGAATCTTCTCCAAGCTCTGCTGAAGAATAGTTAACTTCTCTTCGGCGGCAACCAACTTGCCTCGATCTTTCTCCAGCACCTGGGGGGGAGCGTTGGCAACAAACTTCTCGTTGGAAAGTTTTTTATTGAAAAAAGCCACATCCTTTTCGACTTTTTTGATCTCTTTGTCCAGGCGCGCCTCTTCCTCAGCGACGTTAATCAGACCCGCAAGCGGGATTAATACTTCAACATCTCCGGCGACCTGAGTCGACGCCTGCTTGGGATGCTCGAGACCGACCGCCACCTGCAGCTCCTCAACCCGCGCCAGCGATTTGATATAGCCCTGGCCGGCCTTGATGGCCTCAACCGAGGCTTCCGACTTTGCGTCAAGAGCCACGGCAATCCGTTTGCCCGGCGGCACGTCCAGTTCACCACGGATGTTACGGATGGCACGGATCACTTCCATCAGCAGATCCATCTGCCCAACGGCTGCAGCGTCTACAGCGAGGACAGCGGCGGTCGGGTATTGAGCCTGCATAATTGACACGCTGGCGCGCTCACCTGGCAACGCCTGCCAGATCTCTTCTGTCACAAAGGGCAGCAGCGGATGTAACAATCGCAGCAACCCCTCGAGAACAGTGAAAAGTACTGTTTGCGCACGCTTACGGGCAAGCGGGTCCTCGCCGTAGAGATCGCCTTTGCTTAGCTCGACATACCAGTCACAGAACTCATGCCAGGTAAATGAGTAGAGGCTGCTGGCAACATCGTTGAACTTGTATTCGGCAAGTGTCCTGTTCACTTCAACCGCGGTTTTGGCAAAACGATCGAGAATCCACTGGTCGGCCAGCGACAGTTCAAAATCGGCCAGCTTTGCTGCTGCGGGATTAAAATCCTCCAGATTCATCAAGGCAAAGCGGCTGGCATTCAAGAGCTTATTGACGAAGATGCGGTAACCGCCGATCCGTTCGGTAGAAAGCTTGATATCCCGTCCCATCGCGGCAAAGGCGCAGAGGGTAAAACGGAAAGCGTCGGCACCATACTCATCTACAATCGTCAGCGGGTCGATGACATTGCCCTTGCTCTTACTCATCTTCTGCCCCTGGGCATCGCGCACCAGGGCATGGATATAGACTTCCTTAAAGGGAACCTGATCCATAAACTTGAGGCCCATCATCATCATTCGGGCAACCCAGAAGAAGAGGATGTCAAAGCCGGTGACCAGACAGCTGGTCGGGTAAAACTTTTGCAACGCTTCAGTCTGTTCCGGCCAGCCCATGGTTGAAAAAGGCCAGAGGGCCGAAGAGAACCAGGTATCAAGAACATCTGTTTCCTGACGGAGATTACTGCTGCCGCAGTGTTTACAGCTGCTGGCATCCTCCATAGCGACAGTGATCTGCTCGCAATCATCGCAATACCAGGCGGGAATTCGATGGCCCCACCAGATCTGCCGGCTGATGCACCAGTCCTGGATGTTGTACATCCACTCGTAGTAGGTTTTTTCCCATTGGGCCGGAACAATTTTGGTCTCGCCGGTTTCGACCGCCTTGATCGCCTCTTTCGCCAGCGGGCCGACCGCTACATACCACTGCTTACTCATGTACGGTTCAATGATCGTCCTACAGCGGTAACATTCACCAACCGCGTTGGAATAATCGTCTACTTTTTCGAGCAGTCCCTGGCCGTTGAGATCGGCAACTACATTTTTGCGGGCCTGGTAACGCTCCTGCCCCTGGTAGGGCCCACCGTTTTCGTTAACCAGACCCGACTCATCGAGAACGTTGATGATCTCCAGCTCGTGACGCTTACCGATTTCAAAGTCATTGAAATCATGGGCCGGGGTAATTTTCACCGCGCCGGAACCGAACTCCATATCGACATAGTCATCGGCAATGATCGGGATCTCCCGATTGACCAGCGGCAATAGAACGGTCTTGCCGATCAGTTCCTGATAGCGCTCATCTTCGGGGTTGACCGCCACGGCCGTATCGCCAAGCATGGTTTCCGGGCGGGTGGTCGCCACCACCAGCACCCGCTCAGTGCCCTTGACCGGGTAGCGCAGGTGCCAGAGGTTGCCCTGTTTGTCGTCATGCTCAACCTCAAGATCGGAAAGGGCGGTATGGCAACGCGGACACCAGTTGATCAATCGATTATCGCGGTAGATCAACCCATCTTCGTAGAGGCGGACAAAGACTTCACGAACCGCCTTGGACAACCCTGCGTCCATGGTAAATCGTTCGCGCTGCCAATCGCAGGAGGCCCCGAGCCGCTTGAGCTGGTTGATGATCTGGCCACCTGATTCTTCGCGCCACTGCCAGACGCGCTGCACAAATTCATCCCGACCGAGATCGTGGCGGTCTTTGCCGGCAGCCGCCAGCTGCTTCTCAACCACATTCTGGGTGGCAATGCCGGCATGATCTGTGCCGGGCATCCAGAGCACCTCGTGCCCCGTCATCCGCTTCCAGCGGCAAAGAATATCCTGCAGGGTGTTATTGAGCGCATGCCCCATATGAAGAACGCCGGTGACGTTGGGCGGTGGAATAACTATGGAGTAATGTGGCTTGGAAGATTTTTCGTCGGCGTGGAAATCGCCACGCTGTTCCCAGACATCAAACCATTTCTGTTCAACCTGTGCCGGTTCGTAACCCTTCGGCAGTTCTTTTTTCATCTTGCCCACGTCCTTTTATCTATGCAGCGGTTATGAAATGAATTTATTCGGGGGACAATAAAGGGGGGAGGCAAGGAAGTCAAGACCTCCCTGCCTCCCCCCTGGGGAGTAATTATTTGGCGCGCTGATCAGGTCTATTCAGCACCCTGCTTGAGCCTGCGGATCTCTTCACGGATCATCGATTCCGCCAGGTCAGGCACCACCTCCCAGGCAATCTGCTCAAGCATTTCGTTGGCAAGCTTTTCAATCATCGGCCCAGCCACCTTGGTTACTACTTCCTTGAGTTCATCTTCGGAAAGTTTACGCAGCTGCTGTTCCACCTGCTCGATAGGAGCATCCAGAGACGTCTCCGACTCAGTAGTCCTGCTGCTGGTGGCGGCGACCCCGGCCGCCACACCCGCAACAGCAACACTGGCAGTCCCTGCAAGGCTGGCAACGGCAGGCTCCGGCTCATCCTCTTCTGCTGCAGACGCATCAAAGAAAAAGCCTTCGTCCTCTTCAACTTCAGCAGCAACAATCTCTGCCGCCGGGTCTAGCTCCAGTTCCTGAACCGAGTCAATAAACCCATCTTCGCTCGCCGCGGCTTCAACATCAGCCTCGGAGGACAATTCTTCCTCTTCGACAGCTGGAAAGCTGTCTTCGAGTTCACTCAGCTGTTCGTCTGCCTCGTCATCCGCTTCGGTAGCAGCAACGAAAGCATCCTCTTCGTCCTCCTCAACTTCCGCAACAGCAACAATTTCGGCAACCTGCTCGAGCTCCTGAACCGGCTCGCCAATCTCTGCTTCGCTCCCAGCCTCGCCAACCGCAGTCTCGGAGAACAATTCTTCCTCCTCGACAGCGGGAAAGCTGTCTTCGAGCTCGTTAAGCTGTTCGCCTGCCTCGTCATCCGCTTCGGTAGCAGCGACGAAAGCACCCTCTTCGTCCTTCTCAACTTCCGCAGCAGCAACAATTTCTGCCGCCGGCTCGGGGACCTGAACCGGCGCGACGATCTCTTCTTCGCTCCCAGCCTCGTCAAGCGCAGTCCCAGAGAACAATTCTTCCTCTTCGACAGCTGGAAAGCTGTCTTCGAGCTCGTTCATCTGTTGGTCTGTCTCGTCATCTGCTTCGGTAGTGAGGACAAAAGCCTCATCTTCTGTCTCATCGGCGGTAAACAGCTCATCACCTCCATCGGCAACAGCACTGTCCGGCAAAGGTTCTTCCGCCAAAATATCCTCTTCAGCCAAATCGAGAATTTCTTCATCAGCATCCAGGTCCGCTTCGTCCAGGGCAACAACTTCGGCCAAAGCAGCTTCCTGCTCAGGCAAGTCGAGAATTTCCTCCTCAGCAACCAGGTCCGCTTCTTCGAGGGCAACCTCTTCGGACAAAGCTTCTTCCAGCTGGGGCAAGTCACTCAATTCCTGGGCCGACTCATCAAGGACCAAGTCCTCATCAGCGGGGGATTCTGCAATCAGTTTTTCACTTGCCAGCAGCGGCGCCACCTCAACTGGCTCCGGCTGTAAATCTTCAATTTCAGCAAACTCAGATAACTCGGCACTGACCGATTCCTCAACCTGTCTATCTCCAGGCTCCAACAGATCATCATTATCACTGGCAAAACTATCGAAGGCACTGGATACCGCAGCCTCAGGCTCTGTCTCTTCGGCCGTAGCGAAACCAATAGATTCAGCATCGATATTAAGATCGGTTTCGGCTTCGGAAGTATCCAGTTCCTCAATTGGAACCTCTCCACTCCTCAGTTCTTCGGCTGCAGACAGAATAAGCTCGTCCGACCCTGGGTCAGTTTCTGCCGCAACAGGCTCCAGCTCTTCCTCCTCAAAAGAGACAGCATCCCAAATATCCTCAGTCGCTGCTTCTTCAGCCGCCACCTCCGGCAGTTCAGCATCAATCTGCCCCAAGCTGGACTCAGTGGCCTCGGGTTCTGCTTCAGAACTGGATGCTATCGCTGCTGCGGCAGACGCCAAAACAGGTGCCAGCGTTTCAACCGGCGCTTTCTCCTGCAGCGGTTCCGCCATTTCTTCTGCAGGTTGGTCGACCAGTGATTCCTCTGCCGCATCCAATCGAACTGGTTCGGCAGCTAGCAATTGCTCAACCTTATCGAGCAAAGCCTGAGATTCGAACGGCTTCGACAACCAGCCATCGGCTCCAACAGCCTGAGCCCGCTCCTCATCGAAATGATCGAAGGTTCCCGGCAACAACATAACCGAGGTTTCAGCGAGACGAGGATTGCTTTTTAATGCCTGACAGAGCTCAAAGCCATCCTTCCCAGGCATCGAAACGTCGGCGATCACCAGGTCGGGCAATTCCTGCTCAGCTTTTTCGTAGGCATCATCGCCATTGTCGGTCACCAATAATTGATAGTCTTCGGTGGCGAAGATAATACCGATGACTCTCTGAATCGTCACACTGTCATCGGCTAGCAGCAGCTTTTTTGTCATTGATGCCTCCCCGCACCACAAGATTTGGCCCCCGGTATCTGGAGTGCCTGAATCAAGCTCATTATCAGAATATCGACATCCAGGATAGCGAAGATATTCTGCTGGTAGTTAAATTCACCAGATTTGGCTGTCGCGTTCATTTCTGCAGAAAAACTAATCTGCCCTTTTGTTTCTGGAACAATGCCGACAGTCGCATCAGCCGGCAAAGCGATCATGCCTGCTTCAGATTCCATCAGCACGGCATATTCAGCAAGAGAACCCGCAGCACCATGCTTAAACAGCAACTCATGCAGATTAAGCAGCGGCACCAGGCGTGCATCATCAACCAGAACCGACATCACTCCATGCGGCAGCTTCGGCAATAAAAAGCAACGAGAATGATGCTTTATCCGAAGCAAACGGGACAAAGGCACCGCATAACAGAATCCCGCAAACTGAAACAGGCCAAGCCGGCTCAAACGATTTCCCCCAAGGAACCGTAGTAATGCTGGGGCTCAAATACAATGAACAGCTCCTGGTCAAGGAGCAAAACCTTCTGGTAATATTTGCTCAAAGCCTCTTTCAGCAACGGGGGAAATTCGCAGTCGCGGAACTTTTCCCCAGAACTGATCCCACCGATCTGATCGACCAGCAGGCCCCAATTCCCTTCCGAACTGTTCAAGACCAAGACAACTTTTTCCTTAAACGGCACTGTCGAGATGACATCCAGACGGATTGTCGGATCGACAACCGGGATGCGGGTCTGTCGAAAATGCAAGGCCCCAATGATGCCAAGAGGCAAATCGCTGCGCGACAAATCGAGGTCGTCGGCAAGCTGTTCGCGGATCTCCACCACACTAGCCAAATCCAGAACGAAGCCGATTTCATCCAACCGAAAGACTAATTGCCTGTCAGCAATACCGTCCATAGCACCTGCACAGCAAAACCTCCCTACCGCCAACTACAAATTGGCTCCAAAATTATCATAGAGAATTCTAACTGTCAAGATCTTCCCTAGGGAAATTCAATAAGTTACCATACATCAAACAGCCCTCCAAGGCTGCGGAAGAAACAGTTGCCGATACAGGGACACAGCGAACCGATCAGTCATCCCCGCGATGAAGTCGGCCACCGAGACCTCCAGGTCGTCACCTGCAAGGCGTCGTCCCCCATGCTCTAGAAAAACTGCTTCGTTGTCCATAAAATAAAGAAAAAGTTCCCGTAACAGGTGGGATGCCTTGACAAAGTCAGCATGCACCCGGTCGGAGCGATAGACATGCGTAAACAGCCAGCTGCGTAAGGCGCGAATCACCTGATCCATCTCAGCGGAGATCCGAATCGCTTGCCCACCAGAGGCCAACGTAGATTCCAGCAGATCTCGTACCATGCGATCAATCCGCTGGGAATGCTGCAAACCGATAACTTGCGAAATATCCCTGGGGACATCCCGCCGTCCGATGACCCCACCACGAATAGCATCATCCAGATCATGGCTGACGTATGCAATAATATCCGCCAAACGAACCACCTGTCCTTCCAGAGTACAGGCGCTAGCCGCGGGCCCAGGCGACAATAGTCCGCCTTGCCCTTTTGAGTGTTTAAGGATTCCATCCCGCACTTCATAAGTCAGATTCAACCCACGGCCGTCCTTTTCCAACAAATCAACAACCCGCAAACTCTGCCGAACATGGTGAAACCCACCAGGAACAAGTTCATCGAGCAGACGCTCTCCAGCATGGCCGAAAGGAGTATGACCAAGATCATGCCCCAAGGCAATCGCCTCGGTGAGATCTTCATTAAGCCGCAAAGCACGGGCAATGGTCCTGGCAACTTGAGACACTTCAAGCGTGTGAGTTAACCGGGTGCGATAATGATCTCCTTCAGGAGATAAAAAAACTTGGGTTTTATACTTCAGCCGTCGAAATGATTTACAATGCAAAATCCGATCACGATCATGTTGAAAGACTGTGCGGATAGAGCAGGTTTTTCCTTCAACCTCTCGCCCTCGTGACTGAATACTCCGGCACGCAGAGTCGGCAAGAGTATCAAGCTCACGTTGTTCGATAGTTTCTCTGATGCTCATAAACCAACTCCAAATGCTTATCGCTCATCAATAATCTTGCCATTTTCAAGTTTTTTTATTGTTAATCTTTTTATATATGTTATCTAAGTAGGATAAAGATAAATTTTTTACTTAATATAGCAATTTAAAATTTCTTCTTGATTTCATTTAGTATACACACTAAAAAGGCACCTTATGTTACAGCAGGAGGGGATGCTTTTTAGACGATCACTTTAAACATCCATCCCTACAGGAGAAAAAAACATGGCAACAATTATGGAAAAGGCTGCTGAGATTATTGCTGCTCACGCATCCACTACCCCAATGTCAAAAGAAGAGCTAATTTTGGAACTGAGCGAGGTCCATGCAGCCCTTTCCGCGCTGGAAAAAGGCGAGGCTGTTGCAACAACCGAAACAGCTGGAGATACCCCGGCAGTCTCCCGAAAAAAGGCCTTCGGTAAAGATAAAATCTATTGCATGATCTGCGGCAAAGGTTTCAAGACCCTCTCCCGCCACCTAAAAACCTCCCATGAAATGACTGCTTCGGAATACCGCAAGCAGTTCGATATTCCACGCAGTCAGTCGCTGGCAGCCAAAGCCTATTCCGAGCGTCGCCGACAAATGGCGGTCGATCGGGGCCTGGCAGACAACCTGGCGAAAGCCCGGGCGGCGAAAAGCAAAAAGAAGTAAGCTTTGCGACCAGAATAGCTAAAACAACAAACAGTAAAGGCGACCTTCCGAGGTCGCCTTTACTGTTTGTTGTCGATATATTTATTCAAGAGTAAACGGAATTTCGTAGAGCAGCTGTTGATCTTCATCAAGAATTTGCACCCGCCACTGCCCTGCCCATTGTGGCAGAAAACGCTTTGAGGAATAAGTTCGCCAGTTACTCGAGCGCACCGGCAGATCCACCCTGGCGAGTTCGTCATCCTGATACAGCCAGACATGGGTCACTTGAGTGTCTTCCTGAGCACCAACAATCCTGGAAAAACAAAATAGTTTACCGTAATCGGCCGGATAGGAGTCGATGCTATCAACCGGCATCTGCTCAGCAATAGCAGTGGTAATCCTGGCGTCTTCAACCAGAAGGTCAGTCGCCCAGACCCAGGTGCCAGGCAAGGCCATCGCAACCAAAATCAGTAGTACTCTCTTTACCATAGGATTTTCCCTCATCAGGCATTAGTTGAATACCGATACTCTCACAATTCATCCCGTAAGTTCACTTAGAAAGCTCTTTCCATACCGTTTGGGAATTTGGAAAAACTCCTCGATAGTCGCAGCAACATCGGCAAAAGACTGCCGGGTTGCAAGCTTGCTCCCCTGAGCCAGAAACTGCCCCCAAACCAATAAAGGGACATATTCCCGACTGTGATCGGTTCCGGCGGTGGTTGGATCACAACCATGGTCGGCAGTAACGATCAAAAGGTCTTCTGCACCAAGTCGAGAGTAGAGCTGGGGCAACCAGCGATCAAATTCTTCTAAGGCCGTGGCAAAACCAAGGGCGTCTAAACGATGCCCGTAAAGCATATCAAAATCGACCAGATTGCTCATGATTAGGCCCACACTTACCTGATCCAGCGCCCGCAGGGTTTCGGCCATCCCATGATGATTATCGCTGGTTGGCAAAGAAATGTCCAAGCCTTGTCCACTGAACAGGTCATGGATCTTGCCGACCCCGCAGGTCGTTATCCCATGCTGCTGCAGCCGATCCAACAAGGTTGGCTCGGGAGGTGCCTGGGGAAAATCATGTCGACCGGTGGTGCGCCTGAAGTTGCTGGCACTCTCGCCGACAAATGGCCGCGCAATCACCCGACAAACATTGTATGGCAGGAGCATTTTTTCAACCGCGCGGCAGAGTCGATACAGCTGGCCTGGAGAGATAATCCGCTCATGGGCGGCAATTTGGAAGACCGAATCACTGCTGGTATAGACAATCGGCCGACCCGTTCGCAGATGTTCCGCTCCTAACTGCCGAAGGATATCGGTTCCACTGGCGGCAATATTGCCAAGCGGCCGGCAACCGGAAAGCTTGGAAAACTGAACAATAATCTCCTCTGGAAACCCTTGAGGAAAGGTTTGAAAGGCCTGCTGCAGCCTTACACCGGCCAGCTCCCAGTGACCGGTGACCGAATCCTTTCCGGGACTCTGCTCAATCATCCGGCCATAGCCAGCTTGCGGATCACTGACCGCCGGAACACCGGCAATTTCAGCCAGATGTCCAAGTCCAAGCTCGGCCAGATTCGGCAGCTGCAAGCCACCTGCAGCCTCAGCAACGTGCGGCAGGGTTGCCGCCGTAGCATCGCCATAGACTTCGGCATCAGGCAAAGCGCCGATGCCGACCCCATCTAGAACAATCAAAACAACCCGCCTGGCCATCAGCGCTGCGCCGCTCCATGACGCTGCTGCCATTGTTTGACAATCGTCAGCCCTGCGCTGCTACCGATGCGGCTAGCACCAGCAGCCAGCAGCGCCTGACAAAGGTCAAGATCGCGGATCCCACCAGCGGCCTTGACCCCGATCCGGCCACTAGCCACTTTGGCCAGCAATTCAACATCGGCCAGCTGGGCCCCCGAAGGTCCGAATCCGGTCGAAGTTTTTACATAAGCCGCACCGGCTTGAACTACCAGTTCTGTAACGTTTTCCATCTGCCTTGCAGAAAGATAACAGCATTCGATAATGACCTTGACCTTGGCTTCAGCAGCGGCCAGGACGACCTGGGCAATCTCTTCTTCAACCTGGCCAAAACGCCCTTCGAGCAATTGACCGAGCCAGATGACCATATCGATCTCTTGGGCTCCAGCGGCAACCTGCTCCAGCGTCTCCTGAATTTTTTGCCGCAGCGAGTTGTAGCCGCAAGGGAAGCCGACTACGCTACCGACCCTGACCTCAGAACCATACAGGCAATCAGCAGCGAGAGAGACAAACGCCGGTGGGATGCAAACCGAGGCGAAGCCGGCTTCAACAGCTTCTTCGCAAAGGGTCTGAATCTGGTTTGAGGTGGCATCCGGTCTGAGCAGGGTATGATCGATAAAAGCTGCGGGATTTTCCATCGAAACCAGATCAGGTGCGGTAATCGGCGTTAATCTTGACATACTCGTAAGTCAGATCGGAGGTGTAATAACTAGCCTCCCCACTGCCCTGATTCAGGTTGACGGTCACGGTAAACTCATCCAACTTAAGCACTTCGGACGCTTCCGCTTCATCCTCCGGACCGGTTGACAGGCCGTTACGCGCTACCGGAATCTGATTGAAACTGATATCGATCCGTTCCTGATCAACCTCGATACCGGAATAGCCAACCGCGGCAATAATCCGCCCCCAGTTGGCATCTTCCCCGAAAAATGCCGTCTTCACCAGTTCGGAAGTTGCCACAGAGCAGGCTGCGGTTCTGGCCTGCTGCTCATCGGCTGCACCAACCAACCGAATCTGCACCAGCTTGGTTGCGCCCTCACCATCCCGCACAATCATCTTTGCCAGGTCAAGCAGGACCCGATCTAATGCGCGGCAGAATTCATCACCGGCCTCCGTCCCCTCGACAATCGGCTCCAACTGGCTGGCCCCGTTGGCCAGTAGCAGAACCATATCGTTAGTGGAGGTGTCGCCATCGACGGTAATTGAATTGAAACTTTTCTCCACCGCGCGATTCAGGGCCGTTTGCAGCAGCGCTGGTGAAACTTCGGCATCGGTCAGGACAAAACCAAGCATGGTCGCCATATTGGGATGAATCATCCCCGCCCCCTTAGCCAGGCCGAGAATACTGTATTCGCCACCGGCCAACCGGCAGCGAGCCGAAGCAACCTTGGAAAAAGCATCCGTGGTCATGATCGCTTCGGCAACCTGCGAAGCCTGATCACTGGCCAGCTGTTCTGTTAACTGCGGGATGCCCTTTATAAAGGGATCCAAAGGCATTTGCACGCCGATCACCCCGGTGGAGGCCAGGGCAATCAAATCCTCGGCGAGCCCCAACGACTCAGCCAGCAATTCACTGGTTTTGGCCGCCAGTTGCAAGCCAGGCTGACCGGTACAGGCGTTAGCATTGCCACTATTAATCAAAACCGCTTGGCAGCACCCTGTCGCGATGCGCGGCTTGGTCAACTGCAAGGGGGCGGCGATCACCTTGTTCAATGTGAAGGTCGCGGCCGCGGCCGCCGGCTGTTCCGAGCAAATCAGGGCCAGGTCCAGCTTTCCGGATTTTTTTATACCACTGGCAATCCCAGCAAACCGGAAGCCAGCAGGAATATCAATATGACTCATCAGCTAAGCCTTCAAGAGATTATAAGTCTGTTCGGTCGGCAATAACATGCCGAAGCAGGTTCCCTCACCCTCGACCGGCTCGAGGAAAATATCCCCCTTCATCCGATCGATAACCACCTTGACCAGGGCCAGACCGATGCCGACTCCATGGGGTTTTTCGGTATCAATATCACCTAATTGTGTATACGAGTTAAAAATCGTCTCCCGCGCATCGAGCGGGATGCTGTGGCCATTATTGAAAACCTGCAGATAAACGTATTCCAGGTCATCATGCAGACAGGTCTCTGCCTTGACCTTGACAGTGCCGCCATCGCAATTGAACTTCACAGCGTTATCAATCAGCGCATTGAAAGCCATGCCGAACTTTTCCTGATCACCATACACCTCGGGCAGATCATCCTGAATATCGATATCGGTGCTGATCTGCCGATCAAGCATTTTTTTGCTGTAGTATTGAAAGGAATCGGCAATCGACCAGGGCACCCCGAACGATTTCCAACGCCAGATCTCCCGCTCCGATTCAATGGAGAACAACCGCAGCATGCCGGTGATTAATTTTTCCAGGTTTTCCCCTTCTTCACGAACCTGTCCCAGGTAATCTTTAAAATCCTCTTCGGACAACCGGGAGAAGAAGGTCAGCGCCAGATCGACATAGCCCATGATCGAGGTCAACGGGGTCTTTAATTCGTGAGACAGGTTGCAGACCAAGCGGGTTCTGGCCCGGTTCATACGCACCAGATCTTCGTTGGTCCGCTCCAGGGTTAAAGCCTGCTGGCGCAGATGGTTGACCAATTTGAAGTTTTCCATCGCCAAGGAAACCTGATTGGAAATGGCCACCAACAGCTCCTGATCCTCAATATCAAAGGGTTCCCCGGAGCGCTTGTTGTTGACATTGATAACCCCGACGATTTCATCGCGAATCTGGATCGGCACCGACAGCAACGACTGATCCTTGTAGCGTTGAGCACCTACCGGGCCAGCACTTTTAAACCGGCTATCCTGAGCAATATTTGAGATCAAAACAGGTTCGCGAGTCGCCAGAACATGGCCAGAAATACCCTCCCCGCTGGCAACCCGGACCGAACTGATAATACTGTCAGAAAGTCCCCGTGCCGAGGCGATATGCAGCAGATCATCCTCCTTGACCAACATCAGGGATGCCACTTCAACGCCAGCTGAATGAACAATGGAATCGAGAATCTGATCGAAAAGCTCTTGCAGATCACTTCCGGAACTGGCGGTTTCACCGATCTGCTTCAGCAACACCAGGTCGGTCATCCGCCGCTGTGCCTCCAGCCGCGCCTGGCTCTGATTGACCGCATGGTGATAGGCATCCAGGCCTTGTTTGACCGCCTCCAGTACCTCTTCCTGGGAAAACGGCTTAACCAGGTAATCGAGAGCTCGTTCCCGCAGCACCTGCCGGGCGACATCGAAATCCTGCTGCCCGGAGATCATAATCACCTGAATATCTGCAGTGTGCTGCTTGATCATCCGCAACACCTCAACGCCGTGGATGTCGGGCAGGGAGACATCGCAGAACACCAACCCGACGCTTTCCCGATCAAGGATTTCGGTGACTTTTGCTCCCAATTCAGAGCGCAGAACCCGGTAATTCTGACTTTCCAGAATATCCTGAAGCAAATCAAGAATCAGAGGAACATCGTCAACCAGAAGAACGGCCGGGGTTTGCTGATCAAGCTGCTCGGTCATCAATATTCAACCTGTCTGTGGTGGCGTCTCAGGAACCACAACATTTCTTATATTTCTTACCACTACCGCAAGTACATGGGTCGTTGCGGCCGATCTTATCTTCAGCTCGGGTAGCTGGCTTACGCGCCTGTTCCTCACCACCGACACGATTTAGCGACAGCCGCTGCTGCCGTCGCTGAGCCTCCATCCGGTCGACATCTTCTTCGCGAGCCAACTGTACCCGATAAAGCTTCTGCAATACTTCCTGACGGATGCGCCCCATCATCTCCATAAACAGACTGTAGGCTTCGCGCTTATATTCCTCTTTTGGATTTTTTTGCCCGTAGCCGCGCAGGCCGATCCCCTCCTTGAGATGATCAATCGACAGCAAGTGATCTTTCCACTGGGAATCGATCGACTGCAACAGCAACACCCGCATCAGGTGATCCATAATCGGCGGAGTAAACTCTTCTTCTTTCATCTCCAGCCGACCGCTCGCCTGATCTTTCAACAGCTCTAGCAGCTCGTCTTGCCGGCACTGCTCAGGATCAAGCGGACTGAGATCGGGTTCAAAGGCAAACTGATTGAGGCAATCTTCTGACAGCCGCACCCAATCCCATTCGGTCGCCGGAGTTTTTTCCGGGCAGAAGGAGGCGACAATATCCTCAATCGTCTCTTCTACAATCCCACTGACTGTCTCTTTAAGCTGCTCGCCGGCAAGAACCTCGCGCCGCTGTGCGTAGATAACCTCACGTTGGCGATTCATGACATCATCATACTCTATCAGATGCTTACGGATATCAAAGTTATGCGCTTCGACCTTTTTCTGTGCATTTTCAATCGCTTTACTGATAATTCCATGCTCAATCGGTTCACCTTCCGGGATTTTCAGCTTTTCCATAACAAAAGCAACCCGTTGTGAACCGAAGATCCGCAGCAGATCATCCTCAAGGCTCAAATAAAAGCGGCTTTTCCCTGGGTCCCCCTGACGACCGGAACGACCCCGCAACTGGTTGTCGATGCGGCGCGATTCATGCCGCTCGGTACCGAGAATGAACAGCCCGCCTGCCTCAAGAACTGCTAACTTTTCTTTGGCGCAACTCTCTTCAAAGCGTTTAAGCGATTCGGCATATGCGGCCTCGGGGTCTTCGGCCATCGCCGCCTCCGCTCGCGCCATCATTTCCGGATTACCACCAAGGACAATATCGGTTCCGCGACCCGCCATATTGGTGGCGATAGTGATCGCTCCTTTGCGACCGGCCTGGGCCACGATATAGGCCTCGCGCTCATGCTGCTTTGCGTTAAGAATGTTATGGGGAATGCCGCGCTTTTTCAACAGGCTGGAGAGGACCTCCGACTTTTCGATCGAAATCGTGCCGACCAGAACCGGCTGCCCCTTTTCGTGGGCCGCGATGATGTCGTCGCCGGCAGCATAGTACTTTTCTTTTTCCGTCTTGTAGATAACGTCGGGAGTGTCAAACCGTTGCATTGGGCGATTGGTCGGGATAACCATCACCTCCAGTTTATAAATTTCATTGAATTCCGCAGCTTCGGTATCGGCGGTTCCGGTCATCCCCGCCAGTTTTTCATACATGCGGAAATAGTTCTGAAAAGTGATGGTCGCCAGGGTCTGATTCTCACTTTCGATCTTGACCCCCTCCTTCGCTTCCACTGCCTGGTGCAGGCCGTCGCTCCAGCGCCGTCCCGGCATCAGCCGGCCGGTAAATTCATCAACGATCTGCACCTCACCATCTTTGACCACGTAGTCGACATCCAGCTTGAACAGCGCATGGGCCTTCAAAGCCTGATTGACATGGTGCAGCAGTTCGATGTTTTTCGGTTCATAAAGGTTTTCGATGTTCAACAGCTTTTCGACCTTGCGGACCCCATCCTCGGTCAACGCTGCGGATTTGGCCTTTTCGTCCACTGTGTAATCACCGGTATGGCGTTTGACCGATTGGCCGATCTTGCCATCCCGTTCTTCGATGATTTCCCCCTTTTTGAGACGGGGGATAAGCCGGTCGACCATGTAATAGAGGTCGCTGGAAGCCTCGCTCGGCCCGGAAATAATTAACGGTGTCCGCGCTTCATCGATCAGAATCGAGTCGACCTCATCGACAATGGCATAGTGCAATGGCCGCTGAACATATTCTTCCAGATCAAATTTCATGTTGTCGCGCAGATAATCGAAACCGAACTCGTTGTTGGTTCCATAGGTGATATCTGCGGCATAAGCCTCTTTGCGCTGCTGGTCGCTCAACCCATGCACGATGCAGGCAACGTTCAAACCGAGAAAGCTGTAGAGCCGCCCCATCCATTCAGAATCACGACTGGCAAGGTAATCGTTCACCGTGACAACATGAACGCCGTTTCCGGTCAGAGCATTCAAATAGGTCGCCAAGGTAGCCACCAGGGTTTTCCCCTCGCCGGTTTTCATTTCCGCGATTTTACCCGAATGCAGGACCATGCCGCCGACCAACTGAACATCGAAATGACGCATGCCCAGGACGCGTTTGCCTGCTTCGCGCACCACGCCAAATGCCTCAGGCAGTAGCTGATCAAGGCTCTCACCTTGCTCGAGACGTTCCTTGAATTCAGCGGTTTTTGCCTGCAGCTGGTCGTCTGTCAACTGCTCGATAGCAGCTTCCAGAGAATTGATCTGGTCGACGATCGGCTGCAATTTCTTCAGTTCACGTTCGTTTTTGCTGCCAACAATTTTCTTCACCAGATTTCGAATCATCGTCTTATATTGCTCCAGAAAATATCGATATTAAAGGCTGCGGGCGAGAGAAACAGCAAGCATCTCAAGCCCTCAGATCAGGGTTTGCCGCACGGCAAAAGAATGGCCGGCATCTTAGCACATGAAAAGTTTCAGGAACAAGCACGAAAGGAGCTTAAACCGCTGAGATTATCGGGCTTTGCACGCATACCAGGAGTCGGTCAGACAGGCTGACCCGCAAAGCTCTGGGGCTTGGGCGAATCCGAAAGGGATATCAAAGGAACTTTCTAGGATCAACCGGCACCGCATTCAAAAAGATTTCGTAATGCAGGTGCGAGCCGGTCGAACGACCGGTATTACCAACTTCGGCAAGCTTTTCGCCACGCTTGATCCGCTGGCCAGCCTTGACAACATTTTTTGAGTTATGCCCATACAAAGTACGATAGCCATAGCCATGATCCACCATGACCATTTTCCCGTAACTCGGGGAATAACCAACTCGGGCGACGACGCCGTCGGCAGTCGCAACGACAGCAGTTCCGGTACTGGCAGCGATATCCAAACCTTCATGCATTGCCCGGCGGCCGCTATAAGGCGACTTCCGCATTCCAAAATAGGATGTCAGCCATCCCTTGGTCGGCCAACCCGTTGGCGTGGCCCGGCTGATCGAAACCTGGTCGTTGAGAAGATTTCGGACATCTTCCTGGCTCTGGCGGCGCAGATCTATTGCCAGCTGCAACTGGTTAATTTGCTGCTGAATCCCGTTAAGCTCGGACGCCATATCCAGTTCAGCAGCACCACCCATGGCGACCGGTAGCGCCTGGGCAGAATCATCCAGATCGGCGATCTGTCGCAGTCGCGTTTCGTGACCCTGAGAGACGNGACGACGCGCAAACGGTGCAGTTCGGCGTAATCGAGACTGACAGTCCATTGCTGATAGATGAGATAAGAAAGGACCCCGACAAACAAGACACAGCAACTCAGTCCAGCCAAGGCAATCCCACGCGAGAAATGAAATCGCCTGATTTTCTGGGTTTCATCAGGGACCAGGATGATTGTGAAACGCTTGGACACGGCCATTCCCAACTGCAAAATATACGCTACAACTTTTAATCACTACGTGATTTACTGCTTTGAAGTCAAGAAATTAAGCAGTCAAACCGATTTGAGATGCTGCAGGATGGCCCTGACGTAAGCACATTCGCAAGCCTCCGGACAGGGTTTCAGGATGTTTCGCTGCAGGCAATACCCAGCGCAGTGCACCGAACCGGACATTGATTCTTGAAAAATTGGACCGGCGTAAAGATCAACGAATGCCTGTACGGCAACCGATAGGGTATTCTGGCAGGAGTGATTGAACAGGAAAAACCCCTTACCCAGAGCCACAAAATTCGCCTGATAACCGACTACGCTAACTTCTTTATCAGCAAGAAACTCGGCACGGGTCAGCCAGCTTTTCTGGCAATTTTGACAGATCTTGAATTTTTCTGCCACTTGGCTCATAAAGCTTCGCCTACTTATAAAAAGTATCAGGTAATCAAGCGTTCCAATTGCTCTTGGTGGGCTTTGAGCGACTTATCGATCTGCACTTTATCCCCGCTGGCAATATCATTCTCCAACTGTCGACAACCCTCTTTTACTTGTTGAACACTGGCGTGCAACGACTCAACGGTCTGACTGACGCTTTCCGCAAAGTCCTGCAAAGTATCTTCTGAGCGCAATTGAATCTTGGTTGTCAAATCGCCTTGCTTGACCGACTTCAAGCCGCGTTCGATCCGAAACAACGGACCGGCGATTTTCTGCGGTAGAAATAAAGCCAGAAAACCACCGCCAACCAGACTGACCAATGAGCCGGCAGCAATCACTGGCAACAACAGATCACTGACCCGGCGCAGTTTGACGTGAGCATCGAAGAAGGAACCAACAATTTCC
This sequence comes from uncultured Desulfuromonadales bacterium, assembly GCA_947259685.1. The sequence goes on from CAMYNC010000016.1 coordinate 36,595, forward strand.
TGGCGGGCGTAAAAATAGAGGATCACCGCAGCCAGTAGCGCACTGATACAGACCGTTGTCAACACTTGGAATAGCAGCCAGCGTTGGAACTCTTGCTTGACCTTGAGATTCAGTTTTTTTCGATTTTTAAAGCCGTTATCAGTAACCATAAACCCTCACATTACCTCGCTGAACACAGGATTATCAGTAATCGCGATGACAACCGCGACAAAGCTCACTCTTGCGTGGCTTAATCAGGCGATATTCAATGTCTGAACTATGCGCCGAATGACAGGACATACAGCTGATGCGCCCGTCAGGAAGCAATGGATATTCTGCAGGAATTTTCATACCAGCCTTGGGAAACACATTGACCGGGTGCGAATAAGCCCCCTTAAAGCTGGAATGACACTCATAGCAGACATTGTTATTGGTATCCAGGCGGCTCTTTAGCAGCGGATGTCCGGTGCCGGCCGCAGCCGCTTTAACCTCCACAGCAGCTTCTTCCTCTATTGGAGCGGGCTGTTGCTCGACCCCTAAAGACAAAGAGACAGGCCGGTCGGCCTTAAATACGATCAGGTAATTCTCGTCATGCCGATAAGACTCGGTAGCTATCCGAATGTCCTCACCTTCCATTCGGGTATTCTGCCGGCGCCCTTCCTGTTCGATGAAGGTCTGATCGGTGGTAAAGGCACTGACCTTTGATTCACTGCGATTACCGAACAGATCACGAGAAATCACCTGGTACTGATAATCGCTATCGGCATCCAGCCCCACCAAAATCATTTCGTGCTGACGACTTAATTTACCAGCATAGCTGGTGGAATCTAATCTTCCAGAACCGTAAACCACTTCAGAGTCGGAAAACTCATCTGTCTGCCAGCGAATAGTCACTGTTGTCGAAATTCCACGACGAACATCCGCGACCCGAATATCCTTAATCACAGGGGCATTTAAGTCTGACCTCTTAGCAGCCAGCGCCTCAAGTCGGGGAAGCGCAATAGACTGTAATGGAGACCTGATCCGGCCATCCCAAACCTTATAGTAAAGGGTACCAATTACTTTATTCGCCGGGACCTGAATCCAATGCTCAGCTGATACGCCATGTGCTTCTCTGAACCAAATAATTTTCCCGAGTTGTTCCTGCTCGACAACCTGAGGAGTTTTTTTTGCGGCTGTCTCGATCCGCTCACCAACGATATGGCAGGGGGCACAATTGCCTTCCATAAAAGGCATGTGCACATATCGCTTTCCCTTAGCTGCGTCAATAACCGTTTGATGGCATTCACGACAGTCTGCAGTAGAGGCATGGCTGACCGATAACATCGAAACATAAGCCATTCCGAGAAGTGCAGCAGAATACAGAAATAAAGTGGTAGTTTTTTTCAAAACTCTAACCTCAGGAACCAGTCGAAAGCATAATACCAAAACATTTCTTGATGAGACAACTCTAACCAATGTAGCAAAGAAATCAGACGACGACAAGTAGGGAGAGTCTTTCTAGAGAGGATTTTTTCTTCACGCCAAAAAGAAAAGGCCGGCTCAAATGAGCCGGCCTTTTCTTAAGCAAGCAGAAGCTTACTGAGTTGGATCACCGTCTTTGGTGGTATGGCAGCGGAAACAACCGGTATTTACTGCATCACCATCAGTGCCAGCTTCCATGCCGGCATAGCTCCAACGCAACAGGTCGTCAAACGGCGAACCATGTGCGCGGTGACAGGAGACGCAGGTCACAATTGCCTCATCGGCATAAAGGGCATCGTTCACTTCAGTAGGGATGGTCGACAAAGCGACCGGGGCCTCAACCGAGTAACCACCGATGTTGGTACCGTATAGATCATATTCAACATCGCCAGGAAGATCTCGCATGTCGATATCGGTTGGATGCCGCAACCAGGGGTTCGACATTTGACCGCCAGTGCTGATTTCATCCTGATCATGAAAACGACCATGGCACTCGGCACACAACCAACTGATCGTATCATCAGAATTAGCACCACCACCACTGCGATCAACCCCCTTATAAACGTTATGCTCGTTGACGCCGAAGGTCAATTCCCAGTCCTCGTCTTCCAGGCCGTCAATCCCCAACAGGAAGCGATAGCTTTTACCGACCGTCGAACCATCCAAGTCAACGGATGCCTCGTGGTGGGCGCCACGCACAGCATCAAACATATCAGCTTCAGTATGATCACCGTGACAACCCTGGGTACCGGCACAGGTCAATTGATCATTCCAGGTTGCGCCGCCATTATTAATGCCCGCAGCGGCAGGATAAGTTTCATCCCAACCCGGAGGTGTAAGGCTCCCGATAAGGCTGTCCTGGCCAGCAAAGCCGACGACATTATGTCCCGTTGCATCGCCATCAGCCAGAGACACCCAGTAGAAAGAACCACCAGCCGTGGTATTGCCTTGACCACTTTCAACTGTGTACTGATCGCCGTTGACCTGAGGAACATTGTTGATTTGACTTGCGACAAAAGGATCAGCGTGGCAGCCGATACAGGAACTGGCCCGCAACAGCGCTTCAGCCGGAGCTTCTTCTTGGTCATAACGCATCGGCGCGCCATTCTGGCTGTTGTGCATTGTGTGGCAATCAACACAGGGGGCACCTGAAATCACCGCAAGTGCATTCCCCGCGAACATGATCAAAGCCATGCTCAGCAGAATTAAGATTATTTTCTTCATTTTTTGCCTCCTAAATTCATTTGTGTGGCTAGATTAAAACACTACTTCCATTATCGACTTTAGATAAATCACTTGCCCAGCATGCCCTTCTTTGGGCCTTCACCTCCGTTTATGATCAGTGGCAGGCCGATATTTTTTTTGAACCTTTCAATCAAATGCCATCCTTGGTGGTATGACAGACAAAACAACCGCAGGGCTCCTCAGCCGAATCCTCGACTCCTGCTTCGCAGTCGTTGAGATAATCCCACCGCAACATATCCGGATATGGTGAGCCGTGCGGACGATGACAGGAGATACAGGTCACCAGATCTTCGCCGGGAACAACCTCGCTGGGGATAGTACCATCAAGGGTCTGCTTGGCAATTGGGGCCAGCGGGTTGTAGACCGTGTAATCAGCATACTCACGATCCGGGTCGGCCGGCAGGACAACATCCGACGGATGACGAATCCAGGCACCGGTCGAAGACCGCATTCCGTCACCCGGGTTGGGACCATGGTGGAACTGCGCATGACAACCGGCACACATTTGACCGATACTGTTTTCGGACAGAACGGTGGCACTCTGGTAGTTGTCATCAGTGCCTTTGTAAACATTGTGCTCAGTCGGGCTTGGGTTCTGTTCCCACTTGTCATCCTCTACCCCAGTAACCCCGTCAGCGGCCAGATCTTGAAACATGACATTGCCCAGGAAGCGGTACCAACCGTCGCCCTGAGCAACAACCCCTTGCACGCCATCATCGGCATGGTGCGCTTTTTTCGCCAGGTGACAACCCTGACAGCCACCGGCAGCTGTCGACAGAGTGAAGTGGCAGTCATAGCAAGTACTGCTGGGCGGCAAAGGGCCTAAGCCACCTGGGGCTCCGGTATCGCTGTGTTCAGCATCGATACCGGAGATGCCGAAAACGTTATGCCCGAAAGCATCCCCTTGTGTCGCTACCCAGTAGAAGTTACCACCAGCCAAAACCGAATTACCTGAGCCATTGGGCGGATACTGCAGACCACCACCCGGATTGAAAACCGAGGGGACTTGAGAATCGCCCAAAGTGTAAATGGTTTCAGAGCTATCCGGGTTGGAATGGCACCCAACACAGTCGGTTAGTAGCAGGGTCGGCATTGCGCTTTGTAGTTCAACACCGCGGAATTGAACTGGCTGGCCATTTTGACTATTGTGCATGGTGTGGCAATTGACACAATCCCCTTTGACCGCCGCCAAAAGGGGGGCCGCCAGCAGTAACATCAGGCCTAGAGCGCCAAGGGTTAGTTTTCTAAAACGCAGGATCTCCATTCAAGCAACCTCCGGCTTGCTGACTACAGCAACATCGAATGAAATTAATATGAATTCTTAATCAATTGTTGATTCAGCGAAATACGGCAGAATCATTAAATTTAATATACCTAAGCAAACATAAAGAAACATAAGGCAAGAAGCAACCAAAATTAAATTAATTAGACTCTAATCTCTGTCCCCTAAGCCATTGATTTTGCAATCTTTAAACTATTCCAGGACAGCAACAGCAGTCGGTTGGCCAGCGAGTGGAACCGTTTGGCGTAAATATTCACCAGGAAGGTCGACAATGGTCAGTTGGGGGTTTTTGGCACTTAAAACATAAATGACCTGATGCCGCTTCGATAGCCCCAGATCGCCTGGAGCGGTACCGGCAGGTATTCTGCGGAATGATGTCTTTTGCCCTGGCACCAACACCGAAAGCGAAGCACTGTGCTGATTGCCAACATAAACTTTTTGTTGATTAACGACAAGCAATTCGCTCGGCTTAAAACCGACCGGGATCTGCCCTAACAATCGACCAGTTTGATACTCATAGGCAGCAACAGAGTTTGCTGCCTGCTCAACAACAAACAACGTTCCTGCAATAAAGACCACATCGCTCACTTGCTGACCGACCGAGAAGCTGCGAAGAACGGCTAGGGAATCAGCACTCAAAATACTCACCTGTTGCGCTCTCGGAGAAACAACGGCCAGGCGCTCACTCGCTGCAGAAATGAGCGCGACCTTTTCTGGTCGGGAACTAACCCGTTGTTGACCAACAACCGTACCGGTCAGCAAATCAACTTTAAGGACCAGACTGCTGAAAGAATCGGTAACGTAGGCAGTCCGCCTATCTGTGGCCAGCACGAAATGCCCCGGGGCAACGGTCCCCGGGAGCGCGATCTGTTCTAAAAGTCTCGCCTTGATACAGTCGTAAACATAGATCGAACGACTTCCAGCACTGATAACGTAAAGCCGCCGGGAACGCTGGTCTATCTGTATTTCCCCGATCGGCCCGGGCACCGCGAAGCTAGCGACCAGCTCGTTGGTGTCAGTCCGCAAAACATAAATCGTATCAAGATCCCGGCAGGCAACATAGGCGAGACCGGCGCCTAGTTGAATTCGCTGCCCCCAGGCGGTAAACACCGGCGTGAGGGTATTTTTTTGCCCTTCCTGGCTATCCAACGTCCAGTTAAGAAAAAGGCACTGACTCTCTTTGCTCCGCAAAGAGACCGGTTCAGACAGCTGCAACTCAACAGTCTCAACCTGCCCTGCCGGCAAAACGGCAACGCCATCGATGGTTAAGTCTTTAAGCTGCAATTTGAGCCGGCGATATTCTCCGGCCGGCGCCAGGCTAATCCCGAGCAAAAGTTGATTATTGCGCTGTCTCTTGTTATCGACCTGAAATGCCGGAAGGTCCAATTCAATCCAGGCTTTGCTTTGATACAGTGCAACCCGCTCGATGGTGAAACTTGCTCTACTCAGGGAACTTCCTGAGGTTGACAGATAAGCTGTCACGAGAGCCTGCCCCGCAACCGGCAACATTTTATCTGTTGCAGAGGGCTTGGGCGGTGAGCAGGCGGAAAGGAGAAAGAAAACCAACACTAAAAATAATCGGGCGCAGGACATAAATCCCTCTCGATCGAAGGAAAGAACTTAAAGGCTGGAGATTTAAAAAGTTTTACGACGGCCGCCTTCCGGAGCGGGTATCCGTTTGCCGTTCGGCAGAACACCGGGATGTTCTGCATCAACATAACGTCCATGCCCGTGGCAGTAACCACATCCGATCGCTTGTGGGCTTGCCCCCGCGTCATGGCAAGTGACGCAATTTCTGCTGTCGCCTGGACGATAAGGACGATCTGCAGCTGAATGATGAATCACCTCCCAGCGGTTGATCAGTTGGCTGTCGACAGATCCCGAAGCAGCAAAGTCATCAGCATGGCATTGGCGGCAGAGATACCCCAGCGAGGTTGAGGATGCAGCAGCATTGACAGTTCTGCTCAGTACCGAACCGTTGACGCCACGCCGAAGCAAGCGCGCATTGGGGGAACCATGCGGCTCATGACAGTCGCTGCAGGCGAGCAAATAATCGGCAGCCTGATGAGTCTGGCCAGTATAAGGAGCAAGCGTTTGCAGCGCTTGAGTATAAGCGTTCATCCCATGCTTATCTCCGGCAAATGCGGTGTCACCTCCCTGCGAAGACCAATCGATACGCAGGGTTTGCCTCTGCAAGGTTGATGAATAAATCGGCTCATTGTGGCAACTCAGACAAAAGCGGTTGTAGTCGGGCAGTTGTGACCCATCAGCAAATACCGCCGTAAGCCCTCCCGGCTCATAACCACCGGCGCCACCGGCAGATAAGGGATGCTGATAACGACCAGTATAAGCCGCCATGGTTTCTGCGACCTGGTCACCCCAGAGGTTTTCATGGTCAGTCGGCAACGAGATAGCGGAAAAGCTTGGATCTGCCGGATTTGCCCGGTTTCGTCTGGCACGATGGGGGTTATGGCAGGCACTGCAGGGCGATGAAGAAGGTTCAAAGGATGAAAATCTCTGGGCATACTTCCAGATATCGTACAGATTGTGATAGGAGCTCTCTAAACCTCCGGCCGGCTGATTAAAAGCATCAAGGATCGATGTCGGACCGCCGCTGACAACCCCGCCAAAGTTGCGAGAATAATCGTAATTTCCCATGGCGGCACCACCGACCTGCAAAGAGCCGATAGAGGCATGACAGGAAAAACAGAACAAATCCTCTTGCCGATAAGGCCTCAATTGCCGGCCCCGGTTGAAGTTCGCCGCGAAGAGTGATTTACGTTCTGCATTTGCGCCGGCAGGAACAACCTGCTTGTCATGGCAATGGGCACAACTGCCGGTGGTTCGCGGGACAGCTCTCTGCCCTTGTTCAGCAAACCGTTTAACGCCAAACTGTTTATCTCCATGCGCCGAATCACTATATGGACCGGCAACAGAGGGGACAGCGACAGCAAGAAACAAGAGCAATACTGTCGTATGCAACAGGACTCCTTCAGCTAGCTTGCGCATCTGTTAGTCCTTACTGGTATGACAGGCAGTGCAACCGTCATTGGTATTGACATAATCCCAACGCAGCAGCTTGTCGTAGGGGCTGCCGTGACTACGGTGACAGGTCACGCAAGTGAGGATCGTGTCCCGCTGGAAACTGACCTGAGAGATTGGAGAATCCACTACGCTGCTGGCTACCGGCACATCGCTCCGATAGGTATGATTTGTCCCGCCATAGCCACGCACCTCGCTCCCCTCGGCCTCATTTCCCAGATCATAGTCAACCGGATGAATGAACCAAGTGCTCTGGCTATCAACATGAAAATCATTATGGCAGCGCATACACATGGAACTGAGCGATGAGTTATCAACCTCCTGGTCAACGCCTTTATATTGATTATGCTCAGTGAAGGTCGGGGTCAATTCCCATTCCGGATCCTCGTAGCCGGCAATTCCGACCAACAGCCGAAAACCTTTCGCTGGCAACGTCCCGGGGTCGGTCAGCGCGCCCCCCTGCCCTTTGTGATGACCGCCAAAAATAGCCGCGGCCATACTTGCTTTACTATGGGTGCCGTGGCAACCGTAGACCCCAGCGCAGGTCACTTGCTGCCCAACAGGCCAACTGCCGTTACCCGGCGCACTCCCATCGGACGCCGTAACGCTGCCATCAAATCCGGGCGGAGTCGGCAGAAAGGGATCGTCGCTGGTCAAGCCAGTGACATTGTGCCCCTTGAGATGATCACCGCTGGCCACCCAGAAAAAGCTGCCCCCGGCCAAGGTATTGCTGCTCGCCTCGGTTCCAGTTGCGGCGTAAATCGGAGCTATCGCTGACATGACAAAAGGCGTTGTGCCACCGGAGTTGACTCCCGTATGACAACCGACACAGTCGGTCGTCAACAACGCCTCGTAAGGACCCTCATCCCCCCATTCCTGCAGCACCTGACCATCTTGACTGTAGTGCATCGTGTGGCAGTTGATACACTTTCCCGAAACAGCAGCCTGCACCTGCGGAACACTCAATAGCAGCCCAGCGGCAATACTGACAATCAAAATCTGTCGCCAGAGATATGTGGCAAAGCTGATGACGCGCAAAAACATGCCCTAGTGCAAGAAATAATTAGCGCCCATTCGAAAACTTGGATGGGGCTAGTGAAGTTTCTGATTTGGAAACGAGCAATTTTTCGCAAGGTCAAGGAAATCAAGGAATTGCGCGGAGACGTACATGGTACGTCGCACAATCAAGTCCGAAGATTGACGCAGAGATTGCGAAAAAGGGCCGTTTCCGGACAGAAACTAATTAGCGGTTTAAAACCACAACCCGGCCACTACCTTCATCAACGACACAGAGCCGCTCGTCCCAGTCAAAGAGTAAATCCGCACCGACCCACAGTTGACCGGCCCGTTTCCCCTTGCCAAGAAATGTGTATTTCTGCTCACCGCTATGACCATAGACAACAACAGTTCCAGCGTGCCGGTCAAGCAGATAAAGCTGCCCGGAGCGATCCACCTCAAGCGCCGTCGGAAACTGCAAACCCTTTAACTTAATGAGCTTTTCCACCTTGCCAGACAATGACATCTGCACCACACTGGCCCCTAAGCCATCCAGACCCCAGAGAGAATTGTTGCGGATTTTAAAGTCGGAAAAGCCGTTGAAATCAGCCTCGCCAAGGTACGTCTGGGCAACCTGCAGATTATCATCCAGACGCACAACCTGCCCCTTCATCCGATCAAGCACATAGAGCTGATCTTTCTCATCAAGGGCCAATCTGGACAGAAAAATCGCCGTTCCGTCAGAATATTTGGGCGAAAAGCGCTGTAATTTCTTTTGCCGTGGGTTGATATAGAACAGTTCGTTACTCGAACGTTCCACCACCCAGAGACTACCCGAGGTGGTCTTCACCATGGCGACAGGCCGCTTCAGCTGCCCACCAGCGGTAAAGGCGGAGAGAAACTGCCCATCCTTATCGAAAGAGACCAGCTGTCCACTCGCTGCGTCGACCACATAATAGCGCTTGACCTTGGCATCGATCTCCACAGAGACCGGTTGTTCAAGCTGAACACCTGAATCTTTCTGCGGTAACTGATGCAGCAAAGACCAAGGGCCTCCCGCAGCTAGAACAAGGCTGCTACAACCGAGAACCGCCAACAAAACACCGACGCTCAATGTCACTTTTTTATAGTTCATCTAGTTTCTCCTGAACCTTCGTTTTTACCTGGATCCGTGGGTAAACGGTGGATGAAGAGTGCAAGTACTTGGATTGCATGAGTTATTCAAAAATATTAGCTGCACCCAATAGGTTCAGCGGTGATTTTTGGAACGCTCAGGCAATTCAATGACTTGTGCTATTCGCCGCCGGATACTCATGGATTCAGGTATTAGTAACTCGGATGACACTGAACACAGAGTCCGCGCTCACCGCTGCCATGCAGGAAATACTTGTACATGGTCCCGGTATTGGCATCATGGCAAGTCAGACAATCCAATTCCCGGCCGTTACGCGGATCGATAACCCCCTCGCCCTGCGGGTGGGTGAACTCGCCATGCAGGTCGTGGCACTGAGCACAAACGTTCTGACCATTGATCAGCATGGCCGGATTATCCCCACCGTGGCCATAGTGACAATTGGAACAGGAATTCCAGTCCTGGTGATTGTGGAGCATCTTGTCCCGCTTAGCAAAGGTATCAGCATGGCAGCTGCGGCAGACAGTCCCTTGATTGGTCGGCAACAAACCGGCGCGATCACCCACATGGGGATCGTGACAAGTTGTACAGACATTATTGGAACCACCGGCACCGATATGAGTATGTACTTTATTAAAGCTGTCGAGTGTCTGCTGGTGACAACCCAAACACAACTCGGTGCCAGCCTGTTTACCATGACAGGCATTACAGTTTTTTTGGGCAAAGGGGGCATGACTCACTGCCCGCAGCAACCTGGAATCCTTGCCGCCGTGTGGATTGTGGCAGCTAAGGCAATCGACCTGTTTCAGGCTACGCCCCAGATGAACCGACTTCAGAGCACTGGTCGGCTGATGACACTCGAAGCAGAGTGCGCTGCCTGAGGTTTTCAACAACCGGTAATCATCACCGGCATGGGCGCTGTGGCAGGCGCTGCACTTCCCCTGCTGAAACGGCTTGTGGGCAACAGCAAAATTCTGCTCTGAAGATTCATGACAGCCGTAGCAGAGTTCTGCAGCACTCTTCTTTAACAGGCCTGAGTTAGATGATGCATGCGGGGCATGACATTCACTACAGAGCCCCTCTTTAACCGGCTTGTGCGGTACAGCGCTCGATGCAACCCGATCGGCCAGCTGTTGATGGCAGGAGTAACAGAGCTGCGCTTCTTTCTCCAGCAGTAAGCCTTCGTATTTCGCAACATGCGGACTGTGGCAGGTCGCACACTGCTGTTTAGCGACCGGAGGGTGCACAACCCGCCCCTTGAACTTGTCCACGTCATGACAATCGAAACAGTCGGCAGAAAAGACCGGCAACGGCAAGCAGATCCATAAAACAATGATCAGTAGTAATCTCAAGATACTCATTTCTGACCTCCTGCATGGCAGGGGGTGCAGTTCCCTTTTTCGAACGGCTCATGTTTTATCGGTAGGGTCAGGGAGCGGTCAGGACCACCGTGCGGGTCATGACAGCTGAAACAGCTGCCAGCTGAAGGCTCCAGGTTGCTGTGTGAAGCGGTCAACGCCGAACGGCTGATATCGTGACATTCACCACAGAGTGTGGCATCGGCGGTTTTCGCCCGACTGAGCTGTGGTGCGTGCGGATCATGGCAGGCTTGACAGTTGCCATCTACGGCCGGCTTATGCCCGACACCTGTTTTCCAGAAACGGTCTACATCATGGCAATTCAGACAGAGTTGCGGCCGTTCTTGCAGCAGATAAGCCGGCTCATCGTTACCGTGGGCATAATGGCAGACAGCACAGTTCTGGTGGCCCGAAGGGGTTCCTGTCTGTATCCTCTGTGGGGCATGGCACTCAACACAGAGTTCGCCGGCGGCACCGGTGAGCAAAAATGGCTGTTCACTGCCGTGGGGATAATGACAGAGCTCGCAACGCCCCTGCTTGAACGGTTGATGTCGGTTCGGCTGCTGTCGTTCGGTTTCAGTGGTTCCATGGCAAAGGGCACAGTTTTCAGCACCCGAGTTCATCAGCAGCTTGGGCTGTTCGGCCCCATGCGGGTTATGGCAGGCAGAGCAGCTTCCGGCAACGAAGGGACGATGCAAGCTCGGTTGAGCCAGAGCTTCGCTGACCTGATCATGGCAATCAGCGCAGAGCATCCGCTGCTGTTTGATCAGCACACCGGCATAGACACTTTCGTGCGGCTGATGACAGCCAAGACAATCTCCACTACGGGCCGGCTGGTGGTTGACCCGTTTATTGGCTGCGTAATCAGCATGGCAGTCCAGGCAAAGCTGATTGCCCTCCTTACGCAACAATGCCGATTGTCCAGCTGCAGGCAGATGGGGAGCATGACAGACCAGACAGTCCCCCTGTTTGGCTGGTGCGTGCTGATGCCCTACCCCTTCGGCCTCAGCTTCAGGCCCGAAACTCTTGAATTGGTGACAGTCGAAGCAAAGCTGCTGCGGCTGCTTTTTTAACATGCCGAGATAATTACTGGCATGCACCTGGTGACAGCTGGTGCATTCACCCTTGGTCGCCGGAGCATGTGCCCCTTTGGCCGCATAGCTTCTCAATTCATCCGCATGGCAGCCGGCACAAAGTTGATCTGCAGCCGCCTTGACGGCAAAAGGTGCCTGGCTGCTACTGGATTGATGACAGCCATCACACTGTTTAACTCCAACCGGCTGATGAACGATATCCTTCAGCAGCTGCTGATTTTCAGCGGAGTGAACATTGTGGCAACCACTACAGCCGCTCACAACAGAGTAACCACCATGCTGCGAGACAAAGGAGCTGCTGCCAGTCTCGTGACAATCCTGGCAAAGTTCAGTTTCGCTTTTAATCAACAACTTGGCAACTGTCGAGCCGTGGGTTTCATGGCAGGTTTCGCAGCCCTTTTCCAAAGGAGGGTGTTTATAGGTGCGCTTGAAAGGTGCAGAGTCATGACAATTGAAACAGAGTTCATCCCGTTTTGCATCAAGCAGGAATTTTTCTGCTGAATTGTGGGGTTGGTGGCAAAGATTGCACTGCCCCTCTTTGACAGGTGCATGCAGAACGGAGGCGCTATTCAACTCTTCGGTCAAGTCTTTGTGACAAAAAAAACAGATATTCGGCACCGGAGCCTTGAGATAAGCGCCGCCGATTAAACCATGCTTGCGGTGGCAGCCAGCGCAGTCTCCCTGGGCGACCGGCTTATGGACCACCCCGGAGGAAAATTTATCCTGGTATTCAGAGTGGCAATCCAAGCAGGACTTGCCCCCCTTGGTAGCGGGGGCGCTGGGAGCACAGGAGCTCAGCAGAAGACTTAACAGCAGTAGCACTCCAAAAGCCAGCAGTCCGCAACAACAACTTTTCAATTTAAGAATCATGACTTTGTTTCTTCCTCATGCAATTCTTTGTTCAATTTTTTCCAGACAGAGCGATTCAACTTGATCGCCGAACGATCGCGCAGCTGTTTGACCATCGCGGCGCGTTGTTCTTTAAAACGATCAGCCTTCAATTGATTACTGATTTGCCCTTTGACTTTTTCCAGCGGAACGAACTCACGCTCGCCTTTGCGAACAACTTTAATGAACAGCAGGTTCTCCCCATCCTTGACACCGGCACTGACCTGCCCAGCGGCGAGCTTGGCAACTTCAGCCTGCATAACCGGGCTGAGATGCGCAAGAGGAACCTTCTCTATCTGGATACCGGCTGGTGAGATCGGCTCCATCACCTTAAAGTAATCTTCCCCAGCCTTGATCCGCTGCGTCAGCCGCTCAGCCAGTTCATATTCGTTGGTTTTCACCACCGCCAATTCCACCAAACCCTCGCGAGAATATTTTTCCGGATGCTGCTGATAATAAGCTTCAATATCGCTGTCGGTGACCTGCACTTGCGGCTGGAGCACTGTCACTTCAAGCTCTTTGATCAAGCGGTGTTGTGAATAAAATTCCAAGGTATCCTTGAGCGGTGGCACTGTCTGATAATTGCGGTCCAGCGCTTCCATGCTTGTCAAGGTCTGCACCAGCAGATCGCTGACAATCCGCTGTTTCGATGCCGCAAAATTCTCGGCGCTCTTATCGGCATGGCCGCGATTTTTTTGTGCCTTGTTGACCGCTGCATAGATAAACCCCGCCGGAACCTCGGTTTTGCCCATTTTCACTGCTAGTTTTGCGGCGAGTTCGTCATCGATGCCGCCAGGCTGAATCGCTGCGATGACATCCTCATCGACCTGGACGTCATACTTGACCTTCAACCTTTCAACCAGTTGGTGGGTCAGGTCAGCTTCCTGCTGTTTTAACGAATCGCGAATCAATTTCTGTTTGACCGTCTCGAAATCTGCCTCACTTCCCTCCTGACGTTCGATAACCTCGAGAAAATACCAGGAATGGCCGAAGTGGACAGGGCCACCGATCTCTCCCTGCGGCAGCTCCAGAGCGACGGTCTGCAACGAAGCGGGAATTCGCGTGTAGCGCATCAGCCCGGTCGCTTCCATTTGCTCGACACTTCCCTGCAAGCCGGCAGCATCGGCGACCTTATCGAGGGAGATGCCCTGTCCAAGGAAGCCCTTGACCACATTGGCCTGCTCCTGGTCGTTCAGCGCCAACATCCGCAGGTTGAGGATCGGCGTGTAGTCTTTTTTATAGGCCGCCCAGAGTTCCTCTTGAGAGGGAACTTTTTTCCGCGAGTCAACCTCTTCTTTTTTGAGCTGCATCAATGCCCGTACTTTTAAAAAAACCAGCAGTTTTTTTTGATAGGTGGGATTATCCTGCAACTGCATATCACTCGCTTCCTGGGACAGCAGCATCCAGTCGATAAATTCATCTGGAGAGCCTAGAAGCTCCATCCCCGGCTCGCGCCATTCACGCCACCAATGGCGGTAGTCTTCGGGGGTAAATTCTGTCCCATTGATGGTGACCAGCTCTTTGCCTCCGAACAGAGCCAGGGCTCTGCCGGCCGGCAGTAACAGCAACAGCAATAAAAGCAGTCCAATCCATCCATTTTTATTTATCATCGACAATTTCCTACTCCCTTTTCGATCCAGTCTGCAATAATCTCGTCGGACATCCTGTCCATTAAGCCAGTGATTGTCGTCACTGTTCCAAAATGCATCGCCTTGCGATACTCATCCCCCCAGCGGTGGTGCATTGTGCTGAGAACCAGCTGTCCACGTCGCACATCATATAGTTTCATCTGCATGGCGACAACCGGAACATCATCCGGTCCCCGCCCGATATCCATGCCAACCCTGGTGAGACGCCCCTGGACAACGGCATCGATCCGCAGCTTCTCCAACAAATCAGCATAGTGAAAAGGCTCCAGCAACTCTCCCGGCAGCATCCTATGGCGCAGGCGGAAAAGGCTGACATCACCTTCCGGGCGCACCTCGAAACGTCCTGAGTTCACCAGCGCACCATGGAAAATCCGCTGTGCGGTAATCCCGGCTAAATCCTCGTTGGTCCAATTATCGAAAGGCAGGACTGCAACCCGGCAGATTTTTTGCGGTTCAGAATTTGCCATCACCCGGGTCCGCAATAACGGCTGACCAGCGCAACCGCTCAGTGCCATGATCAGCAAACTGTAAAGAAAATAGCTTTTCATCAGAAATCGGGCACCCAGGATTCAGCTTCACGCTCTTGCAAAACCTCTTTTTCGACCTTCAGCAACAATTCTTTGCGATAAATATTGCGGCGATTTCCGAGTTGATCGACACCATTAAAACTGAAATAAACGGCATTCATCTCATCTATCGGAGCAAATTCAGATTCCTTTGGCAGCTGTCCACCCTCAACCTGCAATAACAACTTACCGTCCTCCGACTTAAGATTTGCCGTCCATTTGATAAAAGGAAACTCTGGTCCAGCAACCGCAGCAAGACTTAAAAATGTTTTGCCGCGACGACTTAAAACCCGGGCATCAAGCTGTGGGGGATTACGCTGCATGACCACCCTACGGGTGTCGCTTGAGCGGTTTCCGGCCAAATCCCAAACCAGCAGGGTAATATCGTACTGCCCGTCTGCCAAATAAAAACCATCCCCCCCGTGCCCTTCCCAGACCATCCGTTCTGGCATGTCTCCTTCGTATTCCTGATTGACCATCAACTGGTCGCTGCGGTTACGAATTTCCAGTCCCCACCGCGCCATCGGTTTCAAATCGGTGATCCGCGGCAGAATCAACAGATGATCCCGAAACGCCAGACGATCACCCATCTGTTTACCCTTTTTGATCTCCATGGACAGGCCAGGCGGGTCGTTGATGACCTGATAAGAGGCGATATTTTCAATCCGTTCCTCAAAGCCGGAGCCCCATTCAAGAACCAGATTTATCGGATAATGACCGGACTTGTCAGGGGCAAACCATTGACCCGAAAAGATATTGGTCTGACTGTCAAGCTGCAGGGGACTACGCCCAGCCTCACTTTCCGCAATGACCCGGTTCGGCCTTGCGTCCAAAAATCGGATTTTCAGGGTTGCACCAACCTGCTGACGTCCGCGCACATAGGCAGGGAATAGCTGCATACCGGTCAACTGGTATTCCCGACTGTCAGGAATAGCAGCAGCTTCAACTTTGCCCTCCAGGCGCAGTAACAGCTGATCGAGTAGCGGTCCAGAGAGATCTCTAACAGTTTCCGGCTGTTCCAAGGCTAAAAAGGTCGATTTCTCATAAACACTGGTGGCACCGGTTTCCGACCAGGCCGGGTTACCGGTGACGGTATCCAACGCAGTAAACGTCAGACCGAGCAGCGGGTTACGCCCACCGATTTCGGTCATGGTGCCGAGCAAGGCCACAGCGCAATGCAGATCTTTACCGATCTTTTTAACCAGAAAGCTGTCCAGAAAGCTGAAAGAACGCAGCTTATTCTGATTCATGAACTGCAGGACCTGGTCGTGCGGCACCATCTCGACCCCGAGCCGCCGAAGCGACTCTTCAACCACTTGAGTAAAGGGCAGATTGATCCCGTTGGCGCCCCGAGTGAAGTCGGACATCGGCAACAGCGCCACCCGCTGGGCCTGCGCCGGCAGAGCTGCAAAGGTCACCAGCAAAACCATCCAGACAAGGACCTGCCAGCGAATATGTTTATAAGCCCTCGACAAAGATTACTCCTGTTCGATGGTTCCTAAAAGCCGTTTTGCCAACTGGTAGCTGACCAGGTTGATATCAGTCCCGACAAACCCGAACAACCGGTCGAAGGTTCGGTAACCACTTTCACTGCCAGAACTCTGCCAGACAATCTGCCCGGTTTTGACATCGATCAGGCGCATAGTTGCTGCCACGACCGGATAGGTGTAGCTACCATTCTGCCGTTCGCTAAAGTCCTCCACGGCTCCGGCCAGATAAGCTTCCACGTTCAGTTCCTGTCCGAGTCGTTGGGCTGTCGCCTGATCCAGAGTCTTTTGGTCCTTGCGCACCAGTTCTTCACGTAAAAACCTTCGTGTTTCCCCCTTTTCAACCACTTCGAACAACCCGCGACGCAGAATCTCAGTAGTCACCGCATCCTGAAACCGCTCGTGGGCAAAAGCTACATCGGTATGATTTTCAAACGGTAGGACCACCACCCGCTTGACGTAGCCCAACCCCAGTGCTTCCGCTGCAAAATGCGCAGGTTGTTTTTGCGCACAACCGGCAACTCCCAGCAATGGAAACAGCATGAATAAGAACAGGTATCTTTGCATGCCTCTCACCCTCTTTCAAACATAGATTTAGACGTTCTCTGCTGCTTTACGCGTCTGTATGATTAAGTATTTTCACCCCAGGTTTGTCTGCACTCCCCTGGGTAACCCTTGGCAAAGAGTCTGCAGCAAAATCGTCGACTCGGTCCAGATACGACAAATCTCGACAAATAGCCATGCTAATCGCTGTCAAACTCTCGAAAATCTGGTTTCGAACAACCAATCTTGCTAAGGCACCCACCGCTAGAAATTCGCATTCACAGTCGAAGACACAGCCCAGCTATCACCGCCAGCAGAAGAAATATAACTGCCAGTAGTCTGCCAGGACAGCTGCTGAGTCATCAGCCAGCTCAGTGTCGAATTGTACAGCTCTCTCTCCTCATCACCGAATTCGTAAACAAAACCGAACAGGGCCTGCAGCTTACGCGATGGCAAAAGGGTCGCGTTACCAGCGAGAGTATTCTGGTTGGTATCTTCATTGCGATTAAAAGTGCCGCTGAGTTGCAGGATATCGGACGGTCGGTAATTGGCATTAACTCCGTAGCGGGTTGAGTTATCATCGAAGTCAGACTCATCGCGCAGTCCTTCAGTCGAACTATCTACATAAGTACCGTTAAAGTTCACATCCAGCTTCGGCGTCAGGTTCGCGCTGGTGTTTAAATTCACGCCCATGGTTGTGGTTTCGCTACCGTTCTGATTCTGAGAACGGGTCCAGCTATTGGTCAGGCTGGCGGTCAGGTCGGGATAGATGATTGCGTTAAAGATCACATTGACCGTGTCACTTGAAGTATCCCGCCCAATCCCATCATCAGTTTCCGTGCGGGTGTAACCGAGCGATAGATTGAGCGTTCTCAACAGTTCAGCATTCATTGAGGCGGCGAAGGTTCGCGTCGTACGATCTTCCGCACCATCAGCCTTATCGGAACTTTCACCTATGCCAAGAGAAAAGCTCAACCGCGCGGTCGGAAAATAGCTGATGTTAAACGAATGATTAATCCGTTCAGTATCGGCACCACGATTCTGCTCTGTCTTTGCCCGCCGGAAATTGTAGCTGGTCTGCCACTTCGCGCTGATCCGATAGCCCAGACCAACTTCGGTTTGATGACTGATCACTTCGGTTCTGATGCTGACCCGGGAAGCGGACGAGGTGCGGATCTCGCCGACCTCGATTTCGGTTACGAAAACGGAAATGGCAGAAATAATACTGATGTCTGAAACAGCTTTCACATAGCGACTGTTGGTGAGGTCGATAAGGTCGATGACCACCTCGGTTTGGTTATTCTCTAGCTGGTAGACGGCCGGGATATTCGGCACCTGTGTCCAGCTGACGCCATCATTACTGACCCAGACCTCCCAGCTGAGCAGTCCCTGCAGCGCCAAGCTCAGTTCCTGATCGAGCAGGACCTTGAACCGGTCGACCGGTTGAAAGTTAACCTCTGCGGCAATGTTCTGCTTGATCAAACTGCTGGTGATATTAACCCCGGCCGGAGTCACAATATCACCATCGATTAGATCCGGATTATTCGCCAAAACCCCATTAGCAGGAGTATCATCTGCACCGGAGGCGGCGGACAGGATAGCCACCGGCAGCAAGAAATCCCCCCCGATGCTGGTCGGAATTTTGGAGGTGGTACGATTCTTCCGATACTGCTGGGAGGCAGTCAGGCCCAGCCGATCGTCAAAAAAACGGCGCGAGTACTTTAACTGTGCCATATGTTCGGTATTTTCCGATGACGAGCCATCGACATTATCATCGAACTCCCCATAGCGATAATCGTAAAGCATGGTGAAATCTGCCAGTTCATAGTCGATACCGCCACCGTAAGTGGTTGATTCTGTATCATTCCGACGCGGAGAGCGGTCATCATAATTTTTCCCCTGGTTGAAAAAAAGCCGCAGCGCCGGCCATTCTTCTTGCAGGGTAAACAATGTCCCACCCCAGGATTGATCAGTTCTCGATGGTGAGTTTTCGCGATTAAACTTCGTCTGTGTCGCATTCAAGCCAAGGAAGAACAGGTCGTTCCGGGTATCCAATGAAATCGATGGACTCGTCGAATCGGTCGCGGCCCCTTCTGTCGGAAGATTCTCGTTATAACGCAATGAACTGGACAGGGTCATAAACTGGCTCAGTTCTTTGCTGTAGTTCAGAGTATAACTATGGCTGAACTGCGATGAGGTTTCGATATCACCCCCGGTTTCCCGATAGTTCCAGTTGCCGCTGAAGCTGAACGGATCCCCGGCCTGTGCAGGCATTGCCAGAGCAAGCAGCAGACAGATCAGGCCGCCTGGCTGCAGCAACCGGAGAAGCGGATATGTGTCATGATCAAGTTTCATCATCGGCACATCAAGTGTTAATACTCTTTCTTGTTGACCCGCCTGACTTATTGGCGAGAAACCTCATTAATTCAGAAGGTTATGCGGACCTACATGGCATTTGATGCATTTTGGGTGGGTCTGATGCAGCTCAGCATAGTGTGGCTCACCGTGACAGGTCCGACATTTCGGAATCACCTTGTGCTGAAACTTATGACAATAGACACAGAGAAATTTGTGGTGTTTGGTCCTGTTTTCCGCTAACTGCTCAGCGGGCTGAGGGTGGCAGGCCGCACAAAAATCAACCGGAATATTATTGTCATAAGCCACTTTCAGCGGTCTGTGCGGATTATGACATGCGCGGCAGTCAGCATATGTCTGATTGCTTTTGTGCGGTTGATGGCATTCTAAACAGGAGAGATACTTTCCGTGCTGCTGGTGACATTCTTTGCAATCAAGCACCGAGTGATTACTTGGATACGTCAAAAGCTCTTCCCCCGGTTTCGGGTGACAGGTGATGCAGGCTGGTCGCACCCGGGAGGCTTTAGCAAAATCGATCTGCAACGGGCTGTGTGGCCGGTGGCAATTCAAGCAGTTTGGAGAACTGAAGTGTGGATTGCCGCCAAGTTCATGGCACAGGGAACACTGCGGAATGGCATTAACGCCTCGTGGCGGATGCTCCTGGTGGCAATCGGTGCAAGCGACGGCATCCCGGTGCTGACCTCCGTTGGCCTGAATCTCATCAATCTGCGTGCGGTGGCACTTTTGGCAATCATCCGGCTGCAGCACTGGAACTTCAGCAGCCAGACTCTGACCGAGGGAGCCGAGCAACGAAACAGCAAACAGCAGAACAAGGGGATACAAAATGTAAGTTTTCATCTTCGTTTTAATTCCTGAAGCCTCTACATACGATCACGTCGGTCTCGCGGATGGCACTGCAAGCAAACCTTGGCAATCCGCTGATCATGACATTTCACACAGAAATCAACCTTGAGCGCTGCCGCCTGGTTGCCATCAGCTGTCGCAATTGGCACAGCGACGATGCTTCCACCCGCAGCTGCCGCGACAGGTTCAGACACTGGTACTTTTCCTCCGGTTGGTTGAACCGAATCTTCCGCCACCAACAGTCGTGTATTTTTCTTACTCGTTTTCTTGCTAGCTTGGATTCCTGCGGCATGTTCACTTGGAAGTGGTAGGGCGTGCCCCGGCGCATGGATCTGATCATTTGGCTGCGTCAACTCATTTAATGGTTCTTCGCCTAACATCTCCGGGCTTGGTTTTTCCGCAGCGATTTCACCTGAAGCGCTGCCTGAATCTGGCGTTATTACCGGCGCTGCATCCTTAACAGCTGGAGATTTATGCCTATCTGCTGCCAAAGGCAATTCTGCAGCAGCGACTTGTGTGTCTTTAATGGGCAAGGCCCCTGCCGCCTGTTTTTCCGGCAGAGCTGCTGGCGGCACTGGTTGCACGACCGGGATCTCAAGTTCTGTCGCTTCACCCCTGGTCTTCAGAATAGCCGGCAGCTGCTCCTCACGACGTAGCCGCTCGGCCACCTCATACGCTTCGAAGGGATCGACGTAAGGTCCGATCAGAACCTGCTGCCAGACACCCCGGGGACCTCTGTCGAGCGGCTGGACATGTACTGGGTAGCCCTTTTCAGCGAGCGGGGCGGCAAGCTCTTCTGCAGACTGCTTATCGCGGCCAATCGAGGTCAGAACCAGGTAGTCTCCAACGGCATCGGCCGGCAGATCAACGTCGATATGGCCAATCGCTATAAACTCCGGTTCCAGAGCTGGTTCAGTTGGCGGTGCTGTGCTGCCCGGCTGCCCAGCGAGCAGTTCACCCGGCTTACCGTAGGTCGGCGGCAAGCCACCGACGAACTCAAATACCTGCACGCGATGATTGAAGGTATCAGCGACCAGCAGACGGCCCTGGCCATCAACAATGACGTCACTCGGATAATTGAACCAGCCGCGCCCCTTGCCCAACCCGCCGATTTCAAACAGATAATCACCGGTGATCGCATAGACTGAGACGGTATGTCGCTGATAGTCAACCAGATAGATCTGCTGCCGGAACCCGTCGACGGCGATGCCGCGTGGTCTCGACAGCTTCCCCGGCTCCCCCCCTTTTTCACCAAACCTGTAAAGGAAGCGCTCATCCTTATCGTAGACGTAAACCCGCCCCATCGCCTCACTGACAAGATACAGCCGACCATCGCTGTCGACATCAATCGCCAGAATCGGCGCCTTCTCTTTTTCGCCCAAGACCTCATCAATCGGCTCAATGGATCTCAGGTAGTTGCCCTCTGAATCGAGCACTAAGACCCCAGTCCCGTTCATTCCGACAACATAGAGGTCACCGGTCACTCCGACCACCATCGAGAGCGGAGAAAAGTTTTCGAGATCAGGAAAATAGATTTTTTTTTGCGGAAGAAAGGCCCCATCATAAACTGCTATATGCGGATTGGGATCGACATCGCTGGCCCCAAGACAAACATAAAGCTTACCATCGTTAAGATAACTGCCGCTGATACTATTGAGACCGCGACCGGAGCCGATCGACAGATAGGGAAAATAATCGGCGGTGAACACCACCAGTTTGTTTTTCAGCGGACTGACAATGTAAATTTCATCTTCAAGCGGATCGTAGGCGAGTGAGGCAGGAAAACGGACCGGTAAGCCGGCTTCGTCCTGGGTGATCAGTTTTACCGAACGGGTCGGCCTAATCTGCGGTGTTTCAGCCGAGACCATTGCCGGTAGCCAGCAGAGCAACAGACAAAGCAGCCCGCA
>CAMYNC010000017.1 GCA_947259685.1 uncultured Desulfuromonadales bacterium
GACGCCGATCTTCTGCCCCCAAGACGAGTAAACCGGCTGGGCCTTCTGCACCAAGGTTGCTTTGTCGTCTGTCGACAGCTGAAAGAATTCCACGCCGGCTTCCTTGGCATTGGCGACCTGAGTTGCGTGCTGTTGCCGGGTCAATTCACGGGTCTTGGAACTTTCTTCTTCGATGACCTCAAGGAAGATTTTTTGCAAGTCCTTCGGCAGCTTATTGAACCAGCGTTTGTTGACCAGGTGGATGAAGAGTCCCTGAGCGTAGTTAACCTCGGTAAAGTATTTGGCGATGGTAAACTTTTTGGTGATATTGCAGACGATCGCCGTATGGTCGAGACCGTTGATAACGCCGGTCTGCAGAGCCTGCGGAACATCCGGCCAGGGCAGCACGGTAAACTTGTTTCCCCAGGCTTTGTAAAGGTCGGTGTTGACCGGGGCCTGGGCGATCCGGAAGTTGACAGTTTTAGCATCGGCAAGGGTGCGCACCGGAGTGGTGGTTGCCCAGCCGTACTGGCCGTAACCGGTAATATCAGGAACCAGCAACCCTGCGGATTGGGCGCTGTTGCTGAAGGGTTCCCAGAGCGTTGGATCTTTACGGAACTGCTCAAGCTTGTCAAAGGTGTCGACCACGTAAGGCAAGTTGACGATGCCGAGTTTGTTGGCAATGTTGGCCGAGGCGACTGAAGAGGCCAGCATCCCCTGCACCGCGCCGAGCTTCAGCTTGGAGATGACGTCCTTCTCGCCGCCGAGTTGCGCCAGGGGGCGGTAATCGACATAGATGCGGCCGTTCGATTTTTCCCAAAGAGAGTCGCGAATGTTATAGCCGACCGCAACCCCTTGAATAACCGGATGGGAAATGTTCGACAGAATATAGGTATATTCCGCGCCGGAATAATCAAATTTTGTCTTCCAGTTGGCCAGTGGATCCTTTTTCTTTTCAGCCGCAAGCAATGGGCTGGTCAGCAAGCTGATAATCAGCAGAACGAGCAGGGGAAACAGGACAAAGACTCTCTTCATTGCAAATACCTCCTACCAGGGGGTTAACTTGAACCAGTTATTTGGTGCAAGATTCTTACTCTTATAAATGTTGCCAGTCAGGTTTCCAGTGCCTTGACCAGACTGCGCAGAGTGGTGTTGTAGGGCGTCGGTACACCCGCGCGCTCACCGTATTCGATGATTTTGCCGTTGATATAATCGATCTCGGTCCGCCGGCCGGCATCAATATCCTGCAGCATCGATGGTTTATGGTGCCCGGCGTCCTTGATGTAGTCGTGGCAATCGATATAGTAGTCCGGCCCCAGCATCAGCTCATTGGCCCGGGCGACCCTGACCCCCTCTTTCAACAGGGAATCGACCAGGCTAAAAACGATCGGGTCGTTGATCACTTCGAACATGGTCTTGCCGGTGACGGCACAGACGGCGTTCATGCAGGAGTTATTGACCGTTTTGGTCCAGACCATATTGCGGATCTGGTCGGTGTGGTGGGTATCGAGGCCGCATTCCGTCAATGCGCTGCAGATGCCGATGGCGGCGTCTCTGCTCTCCGCTGCCAACTCCTGCAGATAGTGGGGACGATGATGGAAGGCCAGTTTGACCTTGGCCGGTCCTTCCAAAATGCAGCCGTAATTGACCACCGCACGCAGCACATGTTTTTTGCCGAGCCGCTCGGCCAGCACCAGCTCGGTGTCGATGCCGTTCTGCCAGCTGATCACATAGCGTCCCTCAGCAATAAAGTTTTCCAGGGCAGAAGCGATGATCGGCAGGGCGGTCGCTTTAACTGTAACGATCACCACATCTGGTGGATCATCAGCCAATTGATCGACCCGGGTGGTGGTCTTGGTCACCTTGGCTTGAAAACTGTCCGCACCCGAAAGGTTAATTCCTGGATCCAGAGCTGGTTCCAGGAGGCTTGTCTGGACATCACAAAGGGTGACCTCGTAGCCTCCTTTTGCAAGGAAGGCGGCGACGATGCAACCGACTGGTCCCGCACCAACGACGGCGAATTTTTTTGGTTTATAACAGTTTGCTTCCTGCATGCCTGACTCCCAACTTCAAAATTCGCTGAACCCTAACCCCGATCCACCAGAATGCCGAACGATTTGGCATCGAGCAGCTTTGCGCCATTTTTCTTCAGCATCTCAATGGCCTGATCGATGGCGTTGAACCGGAAAACCATGACCGCCTTGGGTAGATTCGCGCCGGCGACGGCATACATGTATTCGACGTTGATTCTGGTTCCCAGAAACAGCTGCAGCAGATCTGCCAGGGTGCCGGGGCTGTCATCGATCTCGACTGCAACGACATCTTCCACCCGGGCTGGAATAAATTTTTCCATGATCACGCCCCGAGCGGCGGTTAGGTCGGAAACCAGGATCCGCAGTACACCGAAATCATGCGCTGAATCACAGATGCAATGGGCGCGGAGGTTGATGCCCGCATTTCCCAACGCCCTGGTCACCTCATGCAACCGGCCGGGGGAATTTTCCAATGGGATGGAGAGCTGTTGTAGTTTCATCGCTAACCCTCTTGTTGGTGGTTTGGATTACTTTGGTTCCAATGCTTTGACCAGTCCCCGGATCATGCTGTTGTAAGGGGTGGGGACGCCGGCCTGGACACCGTACGCAATAATTTTGCCATTGATGTAATCAACCTCGGTGCGGCGTTTTGCCTCGATATCCTGAAGCATCGAAGGCTTGTGCGCTCCGGCATTCTTGATGTAGTTGATGGCATAGGGGTAGTAGCCCGACCCCAGCGAAAATTCATTGATGCGGGCCACCGCAATCCCTTCTTTGATCAGGGCATCAACCAGATTGAAGGTGATCGGATCGTTGATAATTTCCACCATGGTCATGCCGGTTACGGCGCACATCGGATTCATACAGGCATTCATGACCGACTTTCGCCAGACCATATCAGCGATCAAATCTGTATGCTGGGTGTCCAAGCCGCATTTGGTCAAAACATTGCATATCCCGATGGCCGCATCCTTCGACTCCGGGTCGAGTTCCTGTAGATAATGCGGGCGATGGTGAAAAGCCAGGCGGATATGCCCGGGACTGATTGGGACGCAACCAAAATTAACCACCCCGCGCATCACTGACTTGTTGCCCAGGTGCTTAGCTAGTTCCAGTTCGGTATCGATGCCGTTTTGCCAGCTGATAACGTAGCGATTGTCGCCGACAAAACCCTCCAGAGCCGAGGCGATCAGCGGCAGGGCCGTTGCTTTGACGGTGATGAAGATCACGTCGGGCGGATCGTTGAGCAAATCGTCAACCCGGGTGGTGGTTCGCGTTACCTTCGCCTGCAGGTTGTCGACCCCCTCGAGGATGATTCCTGGATTCAGCGCCGGAGCAAGCAGTTCCGGGACGATATCGCAGAGAGTGACCTCATAGCCTCCTTTGGCAAGAAAGGCTGCGACGATTCCTCCGACAGGGCCGGCGCCGATGACGGCAAATTTTTTCGGACGGTAGTTCGTGTCACCCATCTTTTCTCTCCTTGAGTGGTCAGCCTAAAATTCAGGCAAAGACTAAACAGGGTTTTCGAGAATCCCGAAAGATTCGGCATCAAGGATTTTGATACTATTTTCCTGCAGTAATTTGATCGCCTGATCATTGTCGCTGAAGCTGAACACCATCACGGCTTTGCCTGAAGAGGTTCCCGCCAAGGCGTACATGTAGTCGACGTTGACCTTATTCTCCATCAGCACCTTGAGGGTTTTAGCCAGGCTGCCCGGGGTATCGACAATCTCCGCGGCGACCACATCGTCAACCCGGGCCGGAAGCTGTTTCTCCATGATGACCTGCCGCGCCTTGGCCACATCGGAGACCAGAATCCGCAGCACCCCGAAACCGGAAACATCGGAAATTGATAACGATCTCAGGTTGAGGCCGGCATCGCCGAGAGCCTGGGTTGCTGCATAGAGCCGGCCCGGGGCATTTTCCAGAAAAATCGATATCTGCTTCAGTTTCATGAGCTTCTCCCTTGCCTGGATGATGACGGTTGGCAGGACCGATCAAGGTCAGGCTGCAGCGCCACCGGCCAGAGCCTTCAGGTTCACCTCGACCCCTTTGCCCTGCGAGATCTGCTTGACGACCTCGGTAATGACCTCTCCCTTGAGGGGCAGATGTTTCATCACCGTCCCGACCATCACCATGTTGACTGCCTTGCCGTTACCGGCGTCACGGGCGATAGAGAGGGCCTCAACCCCCTGCGCTTCAGCACAGGCCTTGGTTATCTGCTGTTCCACATCAGTCGGATAGACCGCCAGTCCGGCGGCGACGGTACTCGGGTTGATCGAGACCTTGTTATAAACCAGTCGGCCGCCAGGCTTGAGGAAGTGGATATAGCGCAGGGCCTCCAGTGGTTCAAAAGAGATCAGCAGATTGGCGGTACCGGGCATGACCACCGGTGAATTGACCTGCTCGCCGATGCGCACAAAGCTGATCACGCTGCCGCCGCGCTGGGCCATGCCGTGCACTTCGTTCTGCTTGACGTCCATGCCGCTGGCCAGAGCGCTTTCGGCGAGAACCTTGGAGGCCATCAGGACACCCTGGCCACCGACACCGGCGATTACGATATTAAAGATTTGCATTATTCTCTCCTTCAAGCTCGTGCATCGCGTCGAATTTACACATCTGCTTGCAGACACCGCAGCCGTTACAGACATTGGGGTCGACCCCGACCTTCGGCTTTTCTCCGGTGGCGGTCAGTCCCAGGGCCATACAGGCCACCTTGAGGCAGGCTCGGCAACCGGTGCACTTGTCTTCATCAACATGCATGGCGGGTTTGCGGATCTTGTAGCGCAGGATGCATGGGTTCTTGTCGATCAGCACGTAGGGACCCGGAGTTTCCAGCCCTTTCTTGATCGCCGCTTCGGTCGCTTTGAGATCGTAGGCATCCAGTTCAAAGACATTGTCGATGCCGAGCGCTTTGACCAGCGGAACCATCTCGACCTGGCGGGCCGGAATGCCTTGCAGGGTCTGGCCGGTGCCCGGGTTTTCCTGGCCCCCGGTCATGCCGGTGGTGCGGTTATCCATGATGATGACCAGGGCGTTGCCGCCGTTATAGGCCATGCTCATCAGGCCAGTCATTCCTGAATGAAAAAAGGTTGAGTCGCCGATCACCGCCACCGGTTTCTCTTCGCGCCCGGCAATCGCGTTGACCTTGGCCATGCCGTGGGCGGCGCTGATGCTGGCGCCCATATCGATCACCGCATGCATGGCGTTCATCGGTGGCAGGGCACCCAGGGTGTAACAGCCGATATCGCCGGAAACAAAGACTTTGAGTTTGCTGAGAATGGTAAACAGGCCGCGGTGGGCACAGCTGGGACAGAAGACCGGCGGGCGCTGCGGCAGTCCTTGCACCGGGCTTGCGATCTCAAGCTTGGATTTGCCGATGGCGGTATTGAGGATGTCGGCATTAATCTCACCGCAGAGCGGCAGTTTGTTTTTGCCGATCTCGACGTCGATGCCGGCGGCACGGATCTGTTCCTCAAAAATGGCATCCATCTCTTCGACAACTAACAGGCGTTTGACGCTGCCGGCGAATTCGCCGATCTTCCGCATCGGCAGAGGATGCACCAGCCCCAGCTTCAGGATCGAAGCATTCGGGTAGGCTTCGCGGACATGCTGGTAAGCCACCCCGGAGGTGATGATGCCGATTTCGCTGTCGCGCATCTCAATCCTGTTTAACGGGGTGGTTTCGGCGAATTCCTGAAGTTTGAGCAGTCGCGCTTCCACCTCGATATGCTTGAGCTTGCCGAAGTTTGGCAGCATGACGTACTTTGGGACATCCTTGACCCATTCACCGATCTGCGGAGCGATTTTTTCCTGCGGGATGACCACCCCTTTGGCGTGGGAGATCCGCGTGGTGGTGCGCAGCATCAGCGGAGTGTCGAACTGTTCGGAGATCTCGAAGCCGGCTTTGACGAAGTCGTAGGCCTCTTGCGAATCGCTCGGATCGAGCATCGGAACCTTGGCAAATTTGGCGTAGTTGCGGCTGTCCTGTTCATTCTGCGAGGAATGCATCCCCGGATCGTCGGCAACCATCAGAATCAGTCCGGCGTTGACGCCGGTGTAAGTCAGAGTCAGTAGCGCATCGGCGGCGACATTCACGCCGACATGCTTCATCGTTGAAAGGGAGCGCCCACCGGCGATCGAGCCGCCGATGGCCGACTCCAGAGCCACTTTTTCATTCGGCGCCCACTCGCAGTAGACTTCACCCAGGCGGGCGACTTCTTCGAGGGTTTCGGTACTGGGGGTGCCGGGGTAGCCGGAGGCGAAGACCCCGCCGAAATCACCAAAACCTAGAGCAATGGCTTCATTACCGGAAATTATCTTTTTCATCAAATACCTTCCTTTTTGTGTGGCTGGCGGGCGAGACTTGTCTCGCCCCTACGGGTGGTAAATCGGTCCTATGTAGGGGCGCCCCATGGGGCGCCCGGCTTTTATTTCGGCCGGCGGTCTTCGATCCGCTTGGCCTTGCCTTCGCTGCGCGCAATACTGTTCGGTGGCACCAGGTGGACTTCGACGCTGATACCGATCACGTCCTTGATGTCCTGTTGCAGATTGCGTTTTTTGCTGCGCACTGCCGAGACGTCTTCGAGGATATCAAATTCATCCCCCTTGAGAATGTCGGCAGCGGCCTTGATCATGAATTCTTCGGTGACCTCGACCTTGACCCGCAATGAATCCATTGCGCCCTTGCGTTCGACGATCACCATGTAGTGGGGTGAGACCCCTTCGCGTTTGAGGATGACCGATTCAATCTGCGATGGGAAAACGTTGACCCCACGGATAATCAGCATGTCGTCGCTGCGGCCGGTGACCCTTTGCATCTTGACCAGGGTGCGGCCGCAGATACAGGTTCCGTAATGGAGGCGGGTGATGTCCCGGGTGCGGAAGCGCAGCAGTGGTTGTCCCTGATTGGTAATAGTGGTGAAAACCAGTTCGCCCTCTTCACCTTCAGGGAGGACTTCGCAGGTTGCCGGGTCGATAATCTCTGGATAGAAATAGTCTTCATTGAGATGCAGGCCGCTTTGCGCTTCGGCACATTCAAAACCGACCCCGGGGCCGATAATCTCGGAGAGGCCGTAGATGTCGCAGGCCTTGATGCCGAATTTGTCCTGGATCTGGTGACGCATCGCTTCGCTCCAAGGTTCGGCGCCGAGCACGCCGACGCGCAGCTTGAGCTGGTGGAAGTCGATCCCCTGTTCTTCCCCGGCTTCATGCAGGTGCATCAGGAAGGAGGGGGTTGAGGTGAGCGCGGTACTGCCGAAATCTTCCATCAGCATCAACTGCTTCTGGGTGTTGCCGCCAGAGATCGGGATCACCGCAGCGCCGACGCGGATCGCTCCGTAATGAGCGCCCAGACCGCCGGTAAACAGGCCGTAACCGTAGATGTTCTGTACTACGTCCTTGCTGGTGATGCCGGCGGCGGTAAAGGCGCGGGCCATGACCTCTTTCCAGTTTTCCAGGTCCTGCCGGGTGTAGCCGACCACCACCGGTTTGCCGGTGGTCCCGGAGGTGGCGTGATACTCGACGATCTCCTCCTGGGAGGCGGTGAAAAGTTTGAACGGGTAATTATCGCGAATATCCTGTTTGGTCGTAAATGGCAGGCGCTTTAAGTCATCCAATGACTGAATGTGGCGCGGTTTGATCTCAAGTTCGTCTAGTTTTTTCCGGTAATGGGGGTTTTTCTCATAGACGTAACTGACGGTTTCTTGCAGACGACCGAGTTGAAGGGCCTGCATCTCGCTGCGACTGCTTGTCTCTTCTTTATTCCAGACCATTTTTACCTCTCCCCTTGTCGTCACCGTATTTTGAAAAATTCCTTCCGGGCGAGGCATGCCTCGCCCGGAACATTATTTCCTACAAGTAGCTCAATTCTTTCGCTTTTTCAGTGATCTCTTCCCGGAATTGCGGATGGGCGATATTGATCAGCGCCTGAGTTCGCTGGTGGACCGTTTTGCCGTAGAGTTCTGCGGCGCCGAACTCAGTGACCACGTAGTGGACATGGTTACGGCTGGTGACCACGCCCGCACCAGGTTTGAGCATCGGTACGATTTTGCTGACCACAGTGCCATCTCGTAGCGTCGAGGTGCTCGACAGGGCGATAATCGGCACGCCGCCTTTGGAACGGGAGGCGCCGTAGATGAAATCCAACTGACCACCGACCGCGGAATGCATCTTCGGGCCGATACTGTCGGCGCAGACCTGACCGGTGAAATCGACTTCGATCGCGGAGTTGATCGCCACCATGCGGTCGTTCTGTGCGACCACGAAGGGGTCATTGACATATTCGGTGCGGTAGAGTTCGACCAGCGGGTTGTTGTCGACCCACTCGTAGAGACGCCTGGTGCCGAGTAAAAAGCCGCAGACAATCTTGCCGGGATGCAGAGTTTTACGCGATCCGTTGACGACCCCCGCCTCGACCAGATCGATCACGCCGTCGGAAATCAGTTCGGAGTGCACGCCAAGATCCATTTTCTCAAACAGATGCTTGAGGACTGCATCGGGAATGGCGCCGATGCCTAACTGCATGGTGGCACCATTGGGGATCAGCATGGAAATATGCCCGGCGATCTGCTCGACCTCGACATCGTCCGCTTCTGAACCCATAGCGTGTTCGCTGATGATGCAATCGACCGGAACAATGTAATGCATGTCGTCGATGTGCATTTTAGTGTCGCCTAAAGTGCGTGGCATCTTTTCGTTGACCTGAGCAATGACGATATTAGCGACTTCTGCGGCCGAGATGGTCAGGCCCGCTTCGGCGCCCATTGAACAGTAGCCCTCTGCATCGGGTGGTGAAACGTGGATGAAGGCAACATCGAGCGGCAGATGGCCGTTTTTGAACAATAGTGGAAATTCGGAGAGCATCACCGGTGTAAAATCCGCCCGACCCTGGTTGACCGCTTTGCGGACATTGGCACTAATGAACATTGAATTCACCCGCAGGTGACCTTCCATTTCGGGCGCCACATAGTCGTCCGGACAGATGGTCAAAGGATGGCAGATTTCGACATCTTGAAGTTCCGGTGCCCGTTTAACCAGCGCATCGAGAAGTTGCAACGGCACCGAAGCATTGCCGGTTAAAAAGATCCGGTCGCCTGATTTTACCGCCTGCACCGCCTGCTCTGCAGTGGTGAATCTTGATTGATAAGTTGCTTGCCAATTCTGGGTCGTTTGCACATTCAACATCATACTTCTCCTTGTTGCCCGGCGGATTGACCCGGAATGCGGATTCTACCGTCGACAGCGAAGGCATTGTCGGCAAATGCCATAATCGGATTCAGGTCCATCTCCTCGATCATCGGCAGGTCGCCGAGCAGCTGCGAGACGCGTTGAATCAGTTCGGTCACCGCTTGCTTGTCGATTCCCGCTTCACCGCGCACGCCATCGAGCAGTGCCGCGGTCTTGATTCCGGCGAGCATCTCTTCGGCTTCGACGCGGGTCACTGGAGCAACCTTAAAGACCACGTCTTTGAGGACTTCGACGTAGATGCCGCCGAGGCCGAACATCACCAGATGGCCAAGTTCGCGCTCGGCGCTGGCTCCGATGATCAACTCGCGACCGCCGGGCATGAACTTTTGCACCAGGAAGCCGAGTTTGCCGTAGTGGCCGAGCCGGTCCTGCATCTCTTCGACGCTGCTGCGGACCGCCGCGGCATCCTTGAGGTTGATGGCGACCCCGCCCATATCGCTTTTATGATCGATCTCGGCGCAGTCAACCTTAACCACCACCGGGTAGCCGATTTCGCTGGCTGCGGCGACCGCCTGCTCGGCATTGTTCACCACCTTCCAGGGCGCGACCGGAATGCCGTAGGCTTGAAAAATGTTGTAGACCTCGTAGGCCGAAAGGACTTCGCGGCCTGCCTGCCGGGCTTGCTCGATAATTGCTTTGGCCTTAACTGCGTCGACGCCGCCGAAAATTTGCGGCTGACCGATGTCGCGTTGCTGAATCCGGCCGTACTGCACCAGAGCGCCGAGGGCGCGGGCCGCATCGCCGGGATTGGCGTAGTAGGGGACTTCACCCTCTTTGAGGATCGCCATGGTCTTCTGGAAACGCTCCAGCTTCAGATTGGTCATGAAGTTACAGACCAATGGCTTGCGGCGTTGGCGGCTGACCTCAACGATCTCGCGGGCGACCGCGTCGGTGTCGGTAAAGGGCGCGGTAACGAAGTTGATGTAGATGCAGTCGATCTGCTCATCATCCAGTAGCACATCGAGGGCGGCGCGGAACTGAGGACCGCCGGCGGTCGCAACCACATCGATGGGGTTTTCCAGCGCCGCTTCAGGAAATTGGGTTTCCCGAAGTTTGTTGATTGAGGCTTCGCAGAGTTTTGGTACTTCAATACCAAAATCAACCAGCACGTCGGTGGCGATGACCGCCGGACCACCGGTGTTGGTGATGATACCGACCCGGTTGCCGGCCGGAATCGGTTGGCTGGAGAAGGCCATCGCCGCGCGAACCATTTCTCCCTCGTCGTTAAAGGGGAGTACGCCGATTTTTTCAAAAATCAGCTCGGTGGCGATATCGACCCCGGCCAGGGAGCCTGTGTGCGAAGAAGCTGCCTTGGCGCCTTCTTCGGTGCGGCCGGCTTTCATTGCCAAGACCGGTTTTTTGTCCGTTACTTTACGAGTTACTTCGAGGAAATCGCGCGGCTTATCGAACCCCTCGGTGTAGAGAATGACCACCTTGGTCCCTTCATCTTCGCCGAAATATTCAATGATCTCCGGGATCGACACATCGCAGGCGTTGCCGTTACTGGCGTAGAGCCGCTGGCCGATATCCAGATCATCCAGAACCTGCATGATAAGCGCACCGACCCCGCCGCTCAAGGCGACCACCGAGATGCTGCCTGGCTTAGGGTAGGTGAAGGTAAAGTTGCAGTAGGCGTTTAGCGCCGGGTCGGAATTGATGATCCCCTGACAATTTGGACCGAAAACACGGATCCCGTATTTTTTGGCGTTGGCAAGAAACTCCGCTTGCAGTCTGGCGCCCTCATCACCCATTTCGCTGAAACCGGCCGAGTTGATAATGACTGCTTTGACCCCTTTTTGCCCACACTCTTCAATCGCCTGAGGGACAAACTGGCTGGGGATGATGATGTGCGCCAGGTCGACCTCGCCGGGAATCTCCGCCAGGGTCGGGTAGGCTTTGAGGCCACAAACCTCGTCGGCCTTGGCGTTGACCGGATAGATCTCGCCGGTATAGCCGTACTTCTGCAGGTTTCTGATGATGACGTTACCGATGGAAAGCTCCTTGGTCGAAGCACCCACCAGCGCAACTGCTTTAGGCTTGAACAGGGCGTCTAACATCTTCTTTCCTCCAGTTGCTCGATAAAGGCTTCAACGTTGGTACGGGTTTGCTCGTCGGAAACGCAACGCAGGTCGTTAAGATCGCCGGAAATCACCAGGCTCGGAATGCCGGTTTGCTGTTCCAGCCGTTGCGGCATGCCGTAGCGACTGTTGGAATTGCAGGGGCAGGTTTTGGCGTCGTGGTAAATGATGCCGTCGATCTGAAATTTCTCCAGCATTTGCTTGATGTACTGCTCTTTGTATTCGTCTGAGCGGACGATAAACAGGCCGAGATAGGCTTTGGCCATGCTGCGGATCGGGTCGTTGGCATCGAAATCGGGGAAGATCCAGCTACTGCAGTAAGTCGAGACCAGCACGCTCGCCTGCAGTTCAGCGAACAGCTCCGAATGCTGGCGCAGACGACCCCAGACCGGCATCCCTTCCCAGTAAATCCGATATTTTTCATCCTCAATCGCACCCACTTTGTCGTTCGTACGCTGCTGCAGCTCACTGAGGAGTTGGCGGTAATAATCGATCGCCTGCTGGGTTCCACGCAGCACTACCGCAGGGCCCATGTGGATGGTGCCGTCGAAGAAGGTGAGGGGGGCCGGAGCGGCGGCGGCGGTTTCTAACACCTGGCGCCAAAGTTCGGTACATTCACGGGAGAGGGCGACGGTTTCGCGCAGTTTCTGCATATCAAGCTGTTGGCCGTAAACCTCTTCCAGGGTTGGGATCAATGCTTGGATCTGCTGGCTGACGTCGTCGATCAGAATGTCAGTGACGTCGGTGAAGTTTTTCGGCGAAGTGATGCCGATACAGGGAACCTGTAGCTCTTTTGCGTACCAGGAGAACCAGTCCTGAACGTCGCGACACTGGTTGGTGTTGTAAACCAGCACGTCGGGACGGGGTGGCGCATCGATACCCGGATAGGCCTTGGCTAGTGGCGATACCCCTTTTAAGTAAGCACCGATATCGGCGGTCAAGTACGAGCAGATTTCAGGTGAATAACCTATGGTGTTGGCTTCGGGGATCAGTTCGGTGGCCATTCGCGTGGCGCCGAGCATGGCGGCGTGGTTTTCCGGAAAGTGCACGGCAAAGCCCATCGCCCGGAGTAGCTCAGCCGGGCCGACACTGGTGCACCAGGCGACCTTGCGGTTAGCTGATTCGGCTGCATCATTCAGGTCGTAGAAGTAGTCGGACATGATTTTCATCATCTGCCCGGTCGACTCGATCTGCTTTCTTTGCGGTTGCTTCGTTTGTGCCATGATCTCTCCCCAAACGTCGTTGTTCAGTGGATCTTAAATCAGGTCGTTTTTCTGTCGTTCATCCCCGGAGTGCAAGTCAGTCAAAAACTTATTTGGTAATAGTAAACACATGAATTGCACGCGTGCCCGACCTTCTCTCAGATTTTCTCTGGCGAAGGTGTTCTGCTTTATTGTCTAGTGCG
Source organism: uncultured Desulfuromonadales bacterium (assembly GCA_947259685.1). Next base: position 12,744 of record CAMYNC010000017.1, read on the forward strand.
ACTCACTGCGGTCGCGGTTTCCTCGCCCAGGGCATAAAGTGCCGCGCCATGAGCTCCGGTTAACTGGGGAAACTCCGGCAGCAGCACCGGGCGACCGATCAGTTCCTCGGTCATCTCCACCAAGTACGGGTTGTGGGCGACCACCCCGCCACTTAAAACCACTTTATCAGTCAAAGAATCCATCTCCAGAACCCGCTGGATCATTGAGTAGAAGATCCCCTTAATGATGTCCGCGACTGGCTTTCCATGGCGGATGTTTTCAAGAACCTCAGTGGCCGAGAAAACTGTGCAATAGCTGCCAAGCTTGATCATCTCGGTGGCCTGGCGGGCCAGGTTGTTCATCTCTTCGAGTGGGATATCGAGCCGGCTCGACATCTCCTCGAGGAAGGCCCCGGTTCCGGCCGCACACTTGCGGTTCATTTTAAAGCTGTCGCGTCGTCCTTCAGCATCGAGCTTGATAATCTTGTTGTCCTGGCCGCCGATGTCGATGATGGTGAGCGCCCCGGAAAAGCTGTGATGACAGCCTTTGGCGTGGCAGCCGATTTCGGTTTTGCTCTTTTCAGTGACAAAGGCGACGTTGTTGCGGCCGTAACCGGTGGCGACGGCATCGACAATATCACTGCGGGTCGCACCGGCCAGATCCAGTGAAGCGTCCAGGCAGAGGGCTGCGGTCGCGGCAAAATCGATCCCTGACTTTTTTACCGCATGGCCGAGCAGACTTCCCTGGTCGTCGATAACGACCACCTTGGTCCGTGACGCCCCGAGGTCGAGGCCGATGTAGACCGGTTGCGCCATGATTGCCTCCGGAAACGGCCCTTTTCCGCAATCTCTGCGTCAATCTTCAACCTTGCTTGTGCGGCGTACTGGTGTACGCCTCCGCGCAATGCTTTGATTTCCTTGACCTTGCGAAAAATTGCTCGTTTCAACAACTAAATTGGTAAATCCGCACCCGGAATACCAGACGTAAACTGATTATCTGAACGCCGGAATTCCGGTAATCTCCTGACCGATGATCAGGGAGTGCATGTCGTGGGTGCCCTCGTAGGTGTAGACCGATTCGAGGTTGGCCATGTGGCGCATAATCGGGTATTCGCCCATGATGCCGTTGGCGCCGAGTATGGTGCGGGCGGTGCGGGCGATTTCCAGGGCGATGTTGACGTTATTCATCTTGGCCATGGAAACCTGGGCCGGAGTGTAGGTGCCGGCATCCTTGAGCCGACCGAGATGTAATGCCAGGAGCTGCCCTTTGGTCAGCTCGGTGACCATCTCGGCCAGTTTTTTCTGTTGCAACTGATAAGAGGCGATCGGCTTGTCGAACTGAATCCGACTCAGGGCGTAGGCGAGAGCGGTCTGGTAGCAGTCATCGGCGGCACCCAGGGCGCCCCAGGCGATGCCGTAACGGGCCTGAGTCAGGCAACCTAAAGGACCTTTGATTCCTATGACGTTGGGTAACAGACTTTTTTCCTCATCGACAATGACATCCTCAAACACCAGTTCCGAAGTGGTCGAAGCGCGCAGGCTCCACTTGCCTTTCATCTTCGGGGCGGAAAAGCCAGGGGTGTCGGTCGGCACCAGAAAACCGCGGATTCCTTCATCGGTCTTGGCCCAGACCACCGCCACGTCAGCGACGCTGCCGTTGGTGATCCACATCTTGGTGCCATTGATGCGCCACTTGCCGTTCGCTTCGCGGACCGCCTTGGTGCGCATGCCGGCCGGGTTGGAGCCGAAGTCGGGTTCGGTCAGGCCGAAGCAGCCGATCGCTTCGCCGGTCGCCATCTTCGGCAGCCAGTAGTCTTTTTGTGCCTCGCTGCCGTAAGCATAAATCGGATACATCACCAGCGAGCCCTGGACGGAAACGAAACTGCGCAGGCCGGAATCACCTCGCTCCATTTCGTACATCAGCAGACCGTAAGCAACATTGGAAAGACCGGCACAGCCGTATTTTTCCGGCAGGTTGGGGCCGAAAAAACCGATCTCTCCCATCGGTTTGATCAGCTGTGACGGGAAGGTTTCGGTCTGCGCGCACTCATCGATAATCGGCATGATGTGCTGGTTGACAAACTGTCTGGCAGTCTCCCGGACCAGTTTCTCTTCGTCGGTCAGCAGCTCCTGTAAACCCATGTAGTCGGTCATTTCGGTTGTCAAGCTCATGGTTGCTCCTTAGCTCGGTTCTGAAAACGTTCAAATCTCAAATACTTAAATAACAACTGGGCCGTTTAATAGCGGGCCGCTTCTGCTTCTATGGTCCGCACCAGGTTGACCAGTCGGGGACCGATATCATCCTCGAGCATGTGCTGACGCAGGACAAAGGATGGCGCGGCACAGTTAAAGGTCAACAGCCGGGTGCCGGCAATCGGCAGCATCGGTACACCAACGGCGTTGACGTCTCCACGCCATTCGCCGATCGACAGACAGAAGCCGCGCTCCTGATAATCGCGTAACGCTTGCTCGATGCCGGCTTTATGTTTCGGCCAATTGGCTGGATCCCGCTTGCGAATGTTTTCCATCAGCTTTTCACGCTCATTCTCCGGCAACCCACAAAGTAGGGCTCTGCCCATGGCGGTTGAAGCGATAGGGACCCGGGTGCCCGGTTCGCGCCGCAGGGATACGGTCGCATCAGTGCTGTGGCGGCCATCGAGATAGATCATGCCGATGCGGTCGCGGGTGCCGACCGAAACCACGGTGTGCGAATAGTTCGCCAGGTCCTGCATTAGGGGGCGGGCAACCTTCAGCACATCCATATTTGTCAGCAGCGAAAAGCCGAGGGCGAGCACCCCGGTGCCGAGCTGGTACTTGCCCAATTTTTCATCGTGGTAAAGGTAGCCCATCCGGGTCAGAGTGTAGGTCAGACGAGAAACCGTCGGCTTCGGCAACCCGGTGCGCTCGGCAATGTCCTGATTGCCCAGGTGTCTATCTCTGGGTTTGAAGCAGCGCAAAACTTCGAGTCCACGTGCCAGAGCCGTAACAAATTGACGATCGTTGCTGTGCTCCTCCAGTGGGTCGATGCCATCCAGCGCGGTCAACTCATCCTTGCCGATCTTATTTTTCAATGTCGTATCCATAAACTCTTTCTCCGGGCTGGCCATGCATGGCCAGCCCTGCACTAAAAGAGATTTGCTTCGCTGACAAACACAAGGTCTTGGGTTCGCTCTTGTTTGTTATGTCTATAGAAAATGGAGGGTCCTGTCAAGGAGTAAAACGTTGTTTTCCGAAAATCAATTTCGCAGGGCGGAATAGCAGCGCACTGAACCATCTACGTATTTTGCCGCTAAGTTGTCCCTTTAATGTATCATTTTTAGTCTGTTTCGCTGCTTTAACCTTTGATAATAGGATCTTATGAGGTTTGGTTTGGCTGCGCTGTTTTTTTCTTCAGAAAAATATTTACAAACAGTTTGTTGTCGGATAGTCTTTATTGGAAACGAAAATTAGTTCCGCTATGCGAAATTACTGATGGGCGACTTGCAGTAGTGATGGCCAGTCGCAAATCGATCTTGCCGGTAGGCCAGGATGGCCATCAGGATCTCACAGTTTTTACATTACAAAGAGGGTAGGCGAATGAAACCGATTGCAACTGTAGGCGTCGTCGGCGCCGGAACCATGGGCTCAGCGATTGCTCAACACTTTGTCATGAAGGGTCTGCCGGTGATTTTGGTTGACCAGCAACAGGAGTTTCTGGAGCGGGGGGTCGGTTACATGCGTGACTCCCTGGGTGAGGCTTTGCAGCGAGGTCTGATCGATCAGCAGGCATTTGATCAAATCCTCGGACGCCTGCATTGCACTACTAATCAGGCGGAGCTGAACAAGGCCGATCTGGTGATCGAGGCGATTTTTGAGAATCTTGCCGTGAAGAAGAGCCTTTTCGCCGAATTGGAGAAGGTGGTCAGCGCTGACTGTATTCTTGCCAGCAATACCTCATCCTTTCTGATCAGTGAAATCGCCGCCGACCTGCAGACCCCGGAACGGGTGGTTGGGGTTCACTACTTCTACCATGCAGCCAAGAACAAACTGGTCGAACTGATTCCTGGTGAGAAGTCGGCAGCAGAGATCGTCGCTGCTCTGGAAAATTTCTATGCCTTTTATGATAAGACTCCGATTCTGGTCAAAGACGCTCCGGGGTTTGCGGTCAATCGGTTCTTTGTTCCCTGGCTGAATGAAGCGGCCCGCCTCTATGAGGAAGGCTTCGGCAGCATCGGCTTTATTGATCAGGTTGCCTGCGAGGTATTCGGTGTCGGGATGGGACCTTTCGCGTTGATGAACGCGACCGGCGTACCGATTGCCATGCATGCCGCCGATGGCCTGGCCGGTGAACTTGGAGAATTTTACGCACCGGCGAAGATTCTTTGCCAACAAGTCGAGGCTAAACAGGATTGGAACGTAGAGGATACCCAACTGTTGAACAATGGATCAGACCAGGCTGACGTTGTTACCCGCCGTCTGGTCGGTGCCAGCCTTGGGGTTGCTGCGCAGATGGTTGATGAGGGGGTGGTCGACGCGACCTCTACCGATCTTGGCGCGCGCGCCGGATTACGCTGGCCGATCGGACCCTTCGAACTGCTCGAAAAGCTGGGGGCATCACAGGTCAAAGAGATGGTAACAAGCGTCTTTTCTGCCTGGACCCTGGCATTACCGGACTGCCTGGCGGATGCAGCCAAAGCGCAAAGTTTGAGCCTCAACTGGGTGACCACAGAGGTCATCGGCGAGACCGGCTTTATTATTTTCGACCTGCCTGACCGGATGAACCCGCTCGGCGAGCAGGTGATGAGTCAGCTCGATCGCTGCGTTGAAGAGCTCAATGCCCGTAGCGATATTAAGAAGATCATCATTCACGGCAAGGGCAAAGCATTTATCGCCGGCGCCGACATCAAGTTTTTCCTTGATTCCATCGCTGCTGATGACCTGCCACGGATTCAGGCGTTCACCGAGTTCGGCCAGCAGGTGCTCAATAAGATAAGCGCATCCGATAAGACCACTATCGCCTATCTCGACGGGTTGGCTCTGGGTGGTGGGCTGGAACTGGCATTGGCCTGCGATTACCGCATTGGCACCCGCAAGTCGATGTTGGCGTTCCCGGAAACCGGCATCGGAATCTATCCCGGTCTTGGTGGAACCCAGCGGGCCAGCCGGCTGATTGGCGTTGCCCGCGCCAAACAGTTGATTGCCAGCGGTCAGTTTATCAATGCGAAAAAAGCTTATGCTTTCGGTCTGGTCGACGCCATCATTGAACCGGTTTTTGACTGGCGGGAATTGGCCGATCTGTCAATTGAAAAAGCCCAGCCTGGCCGCGAGGAAGGCACCCCGGAGGAGCTTGCGTTTGCCCAATATAATGGCGAGCTTAGCCATCCTCTGCTGACCCGTGAAGGTTCTGAGAAGCTTGCCAAAACCTTAGGCCGCAAGGCGCCGGTGGCATTGAAGACCGCCATGAGTCTAATCGATCAGGGGTTTGCCCTGGATCTTCAGGATGGCTTGCAATTGGAACTCGATGGTTTGAAAACCATTTTCGCCACCCAGGACGCCCTGACCGGACTTTCGAGCATTCTCAGCGGACAGAAACCGAACTATATCGGTAAATAAGGAGCCATCATGAAAGCACGCGTACAGGGTTTCCAGGAAAAACAGGCCGGCAGCGGCGCTCTTTTTGAGGATATCTATTTGCTCGAAGGGAAGCGGACCCCCTTTGGTAAATTCACCGGCGGCCTCTCGACGGTCTCGCCGACCGACCTGGGGATTCTAGCCAGTCGCGCCGCAATTGAAGTGGCTGGTGTGCCGGCTGCCGATATCGATCAGACCATTGTTGCCAATATCGGCCAAGCCAGTGCCGACAGCTTCTTTATCCCGCGCCATATCGCCCTTTATGCCGGGGCTCCACTGGAGAGTACTGCGCTCTTGACCCAACGGATTTGCGGTTCCGGGGTCGAGCTGCTGGGGCAGGCTGCCGAGCAGATTGCCCTCGGCAAAGCCAATTTGGTGCTCGGCTGCGGTGCCGATACTATGAGTCGCTTTCCCCTCGCGTCCTATTCTGCTCGCCAAGGTTTTCAGCTGGGACGGCCTGAGTTCATCGATCTGCTTTGGGAAGCCTTGAACGATACCGCCGCAGTGCCGATGGGTTGTACTGCAGATAATCTGGCCAAAGAGTATGCGCTGACGCGGGCAGAGGTCGATGCCTTTGCCGTCCGAAGCCAGCAGCGCTGCGCCGATGGCCAGGCGGCTGGTTTCTTTCAGCAGGAGATCGTTTCGGTTGCGGCTAAGGGAGTGCTGGAAATGGCAGGTTTCAAACCGCGTAAATACCGCTGTAACAGCCGTGACGGAGTCGCTGCTGATGAACACCCGCGGCGGACCAGCATGGAAGAATTGGCCAAACTGCCATACGTCTTCAGTAAGGAGGGTCCAACCACCGCCGGCAGCGCTTCCGGGATCGTCGATGGTGCCGCTGCGTTGCTGGTCGCTTCGGGTGATTATGTTCGCGCCAACGGCCTGAAACCGCTGGGCAAGATCCGTGGTTTTGCTTCAACCGGTGTGCAGCCTGAAATCATGGGGATCGGCCCGGTGCCAGCGATCCGTTTGCTGCTCGGGCAGCTGGGGATGACCCTGAACGATATCGATCGGTTTGAAATTAACGAAGCCTTCTCCGCTCAATGCCTGGCCGTGGCCAGAGCCCTGGAGCTGGATGAGGACAAATTGAATATTAACGGCGGTGCCATCGCCATCGGTCATCCTCTGGGTGCGACCGGTGTGCGCCTGACGCTGACTTGTCTGAAAACTCTGCATCGCGACAACAAACAATTGGGAATTGCTTCCGCCTGTATCGGTGGCGGGCAGGGGATCGCCATGGTTGTGGAGGCCTGCTGATGCCCGCCGCGGATCAGAAAACCAGCCCGCGGGTGGTCGTGATCACCGGTGCCGGGCAAGGGATCGGTGCTGCTATCGCCCAACGTTTTGCCGAACAGGGCGATCGGCTGGTGCTGGTCGACGTCAACTCCGAGCAGTTACATCAGCTGGCCAGCAGTCTTGAAGGCTCCGGCTGTGAGGTTTTACCGCTTCGCGCGGATGTGGCTGACAAGGAGCAGGTGCAGCAGCTGGTTGCCCAGGTGATTGATAAATTTGGCGGTATCGATGTGTTGGTCAACAATGCCGGTATTATCCGTGACAATCTGATCAGTAACATCTCAGAGCAGGATTGGGATCAGGTGCTGGATGTCAATCTGAAAGGCGCCTTCCTCTGTTGCCAAGCAGTATTTCCGACCCTGAAAAACCAGCGCTCAGGAAAAATCGTCAATATCGTATCGCGCGCCTGGCTCGGCAGTATTGGCCAGGCCAACTACACCGCCAGCAAAGGTGGACTGGTCAGCTTGACCCGTTCATTGGCGCTTGAATTTGCTCGCTTCCAGATCAATGTGAATGCCGTGGCGCCCGGTGCGATCGATAAGCCGATGACGCAGAGGATGCCGACTGAAGCACGCGAGCGACTAATCCGCATGCAGCCGACCGGCAAGATGGGCAAGGTTGAGGATATCGCCGCTGCAGTGGCCTTTTTATCTTCGGATGACGCTGAGTTTATTACCGGTCAGGTGTTGCATGTCGACGGTGGCAAAAGCTGCGGCCTGTTGTCTCTGTAGGGAGCAATGATGAACGTTTATCTGGTCGAAGCAAAACGCACCGCCATCGGCAGGGCCCATCCCGACAAGGGGTTGTTCCGCGATGTACGGGCTGACGAAATGCTCGCCGCCCTGATGCGCGGCATGCTCGATGGGATGGCCGCTGGTGATGCGCTCACTCCGGCGATCGACGATATCTATATCGGTTGCGTCGGTCAGCATCTGGAGCAGGGGAAGAATATCGCCCGGCTTTCGTCACTGCTGGCCGGTTTGCCCGCCGCAGTGCCGGGTGTCACTATCAATCGCCTCTGCGCTTCCAGTCTGCAGGCGTTCAATTTTGCTGCCAGCACTATTTCCTCAGGCAACGCCGAGCTATTGCTGGCCGGCGGTGTCGAGCATATGGGGCATGTGCCGATGGTCGCGGCCCTCGATTACAACCAGCAACTGCTGGAACGCTACGAGTTCCCCTTTACCAACATGGGCTTGACTGCCGAAAAGGTTGCCCAGGTCTATGGGGTCAGCCGTGCCGAGCAGGATGCGTTTGCCGTGGAGAGTCATCGCAAAGCGGTGGCCGCCCAGCAGGTCGGTCATTTTGCCCGCGAGATTATCCCGATTGCCGCCGGCGCTGCGCTTGTGGAGCAGGATCAGTCGCCGCGCCCCGGCACCAACAGCGCCGGACTCGCCGAATTGAAATCGATCTTCATGGAGAATGGAACGGTAACGGCGGGGAACAGTTCGCCGCTCAATGATGGCGCCAGTCTGACGCTACTCGCCTCCGAAGCAGCCTGCGAGCAGCTCTCGTTACAACGCCGCGCCCGGGTGGTCGATTTCGCTGTGGTCGGACTTGATCCCTGCCAGATGGGCATGGGACCGGTTCCGGCGATCCGTAAGCTGTTAGAAAAAACCGAACTCAGGCTGGAGGAGATCGACCTGTTCGAACTCAATGAAGCCTTTGCCAGCCAGGCTGTGGCTTGTATCAATGAACTTGAATTGTCCTTGCAGAAGGTCAACCCCTGGGGTGGAGCTACCTCTCTCGGCCACCCTTTGGGTTGCACTGGTACCCGATTAATCACCACCCTGCTCAATGGTCTGGAATCCAGCGACAGTCGTTACGGCATCGCTTCACTGTGCATCGGCCATGGCCAGGGGATGGCGACCCTGATTGAAAGGCTCTGAAGGCGATCATGAAACAGTGCTCCGAGGTCGAACTGGAAGTTCGCTACGCCGAAACCGATCAGATGGGGATTGTCCACCATGCCAACTATCTGATCTGGTTTGAACTGGCCCGGACCCGCTTTTGTACCGAGAGTGGCAAACCTTACCCGGAGATTGAAGCACTCGGCTATTTCATGATCATTACCCAAGCCCAGCAGGACTACCGGCTGGCTGCCTGCTACGGCGATCATGTTAGGGTCAGCTGTTGGCTCGATTGGGTCGCAAGTCGCAGTCTGCAGTTTGGCTACCGCGTCACTCGTGGCGAACAGGTCCTGTCGACCGGCTACACCAAACACCTCTGGGTTAAACGCGAATCACGGCGGCCTTGTAGTATGCCGGAGAGTTTGCGCGAAACATATCTCAAGCTTGCTGACCAGGCGACGGTTAAAGGTTCTAAAATCGATTTACAGGAGAAGATGCTATGTCTGTAACCGCTTATCGTTGGATGATGAATGGAGTGAATGAACCGCTGACCCGCGCGGAGTTTGTTGCGCAGCCCGAGGCGGGCGAGGTGGTTGTCGAGGTCGCCGGCTGCGGAGTTTGTCATACCGACCTGGGGTTCTTTTACGACGGCGTGCGGACGAATTCGCAACTACCGCTGGCTCTGGGGCATGAAATCAGTGGCCGGGTGGTCGCAGCAGGGGAGGGCGCCGGCGATTGGCTGAATAAGGCGGTGATCATCCCGGCGGTTATTCCTTGCGGGGAATGCGATCTCTGCAAGCGTGGTAAGGGGACCATCTGCCGTAGTCAGAAGATGCCGGGCAACGACATTCAGGGCGGCTTCGCCAGCCATATCGTTGTTCCGACCAGGGGCTTGTGTCCGGTCGACGAGCAACGCTTGAGTGCCGCAGGTTTAGAACTGGCCGATGTCTCGGTGGTGGCCGATGCCGTGACCACACCCTACCAGGCGGTCTATCAGGCGGAAGTCACCCAAGGAAGCCTGGCGATTGTCATCGGCGTCGGCGGCGTCGGCGGTTATTGCGTGCAAATGGCCAAAGCCTTCGGTGCAACCGTGGTCGCTATCGATATCGATCAGAGCAAGCTCGACGCCATCGCCGAACATGGTGCAGCGATTACCTTCAATGCCGGCGAGATCAATGGTCGCGACCTGAAAAAAGCGATCAGCGCCTTTGCCAAAGAGAACCGCCTGCCGAGTACTGAATGGTTTATCTTTGAATGTTCCGGCAGTAAACCAGGGCAGGAATCGGCCTACGGGCTGCTGGTGCATGGCGCCACCTTAAGCGTGGTCGGTTTCACCATGGCCAAGGTTGAAGTTCGCCTTTCAAACCTGATGGCCTTCCACGCCCGTGCAATCGGCAACTGGGGCTGTCTGCCTGAGCATTATCCAGGCGCTCTCGATTTAGTCCTGGACGGCAAGGTCGAACTTAAATCATTCATTGAGCAGAAACCGCTGAGCGAAATCAACAGCGTTTTTGCTGAAGTCCATGAGCAAAAAATGAAGCGCCGCGCCATCCTGGTTCCCGACGCCTAATAATAATTATCGATTCGTAAGGAGATTAGACAATGGCTACAGCAGATCAGATTATCGACGCAACCTCACCTGCCGAACTGATTGATCACAACCTGATCGATCGCGATGTGGAAAGCCTCTGTGACGGCATGGTGAAATACGAAAAGCGTCCGGCCAAACGGCGCGACGGTTCGGTGGTTGAGGGGCTCTACAACGCCTGGATCATCTTTAACAATCCCAAGCAGTTCAACTCCTACACCACCGACATGGTCAAAGCGACCATTCTGGCGTTCCGCCGTGCTTCGGTCGATCGCGAAGTCAACGCCGTGGTCTTTACCGCAGTCGGCGACAAGGCGTTCTGTACAGGTGGCAACACCAAGGAATATGCCGAATACTACGCCGGAAATCCGCAGGAATATCGCCAGTACATGCGGTTGTTCAACGACATGGTTTCAGCCATTCTCGGTTGTGACAAGCCGGTGGTCTGCCGGGTCAACGGCATGCGGATCGGTGGCGGCCAGGAGATCGGCATGGCCTGCGATTTCACCATCTCCCACGATCTCGCCAACTTTGGCCAGGCCGGACCCAAGCATGGTTCGGCGGCGATCGGCGGCGCGACCGACTTTTTGCCGGTTATGATCGGCTGCGAGCAGGCGATGGTCTCCGGCACCCTCTGTGAGCCGTTCTCGGCCCACAAAGCAGCGCGTCTCGGCATTATCGCCGATGTGGTTCCGGCGCTGAAGATCGCTGGCCAGTTTGTCGCCAACCCCACGGTGGTGACTGACCGGTTTCTCGATGAATTCGGCCGGGTTGTCCACGGCGAATTCCGCACCGGCAGTGCTTTCAAGGAAGGGCGCGACCTGATCAAAACCGGCGAGGTCGATCTGAGTATGCTCGATGAAAAGGTCGAGGAACTCTGCGCCAAACTGATCGAAACCTTCCCTGAGTGCATGACCAAGAGCCTCGAGGAACTGCGCAAGCCGAAGTTAGAAGCCTGGAACAACAACAAGGAGAATTCCCGCGCCTGGTTGGCGCTGAACATGATGAACGAAGCCCGCACCGGCTTCCGCGCCTTCAACGAAGGGAACAAGGAGACCGGCCGCGAAATCGATTTCGTCAAGCTGCGTCAGGGACTGGCCAAAGGGGTGCCTTGGACTGAGGAACTGATCGAGAGTTTGATGCCAGGCAGGGAGGGCTGAAGCGATGAGTGAGAGTCCGCTGAAAGTCTGGCTCGACCGGGATGGTACACTGCTGCGCCTACGTCTGGCACGGCCCAAGGCCAATATTATTGATGCGGCCATGATTGCCGCCCTTGATGCTGCGCTGGTCGAATATCGCGAAGCGAAAACCCTGCGTGCGGTATTGCTCGATCATGAAGGTCCGCATTTCAGCTTCGGTGCCAGTGTCGATGAGCATTTACCCGGTCAGTGTGCTGAGATGCTCAAAGCACTGCATTCTCTGGTGCGCAGCATGCTCAACTGCCCGATCCCGCTGCTGGTGTCGATCAAAGGCCAATGCCTCGGTGGCGGGTTGGAAGTTGCCGCAGCTGGCAGCATGCTGTTTGCCGCGCCCGATGCTAAACTTGGTCAGCCGGAGATCAAACTGGCGGTTTTTGCCCCGGCGGCCAGTTGTCTGCTCCCTGAGCGGATCGGTCAGGCCAAGGCCGAAGACCTGTTACTCTCCGGGCGTAGCATGGGGGCAGAGGAAGCACTGGCGACAGGCCTGATCGATTGCCTTGCCGATGATCCAGAAGAAGCTGCCATGGCTTATTTCGATAAGCATCTGGCGTCGCACAGCGCCAGTACCCTGCGGTTTGCGGTTGTGGCTGCGCGGGATGAGTACCGGCAGCGGGTCATCGCCAAACTGGAGCGGGTTGAAAGTCTCTATCTGTCGCAGTTGATGGAGACCCACGATGCTGTCGAGGGTTTAACCGCTTTCCTCGAAAAACGCCAGGCCAAATGGGAGAATCGCTGACGATTATCTAACCCGGTGAAACAGTGCCCATCCGGAATTATCGGATGGGCACAAGTCGTTTCTGATTCCGAGGCGCGCAGTGATGATAGAAAAGCCCAACGACCAGGAAATTATAGACGTCCATTGCCATTGTTTCGCCGGGCTGGGGCAGACTGAGATGGTTGCTCGCGGCCTTGCCAGCTTACGCGAAGCTGGCGTCAGTCACCTGGCTGTTATGGGGTTGGTCAATCCCAGCCTCAACGAACAAGATGTCTGGAAACTTATTCCAGAAGGTTTTGAGAACCTTGGCGACCCACTTTTCAACGAGGCGGAAGATCTGCTGCAGCTCACTCAGCAAAATGGTGGGATGCTTTTCCCCATGCTTGATACCCGCATGTTAAATGGCGATGTCCCAAGTTTTCTACAGGAACATGTAGAGCAGGGCTTCCGGGGGATTAAAGGTCTCTATCTGGCCGATAGCGGCAATGATCTGAGCGTCTCCAGTGTCCCCGAGACCTTCGGTATCAGTCTGGAGCAGTATCAGCGACGCGAATGGGAGATCTTTGCCTTTGCCGAGGCCAAGGATCTGCCGGTCCTGTATCACATGGATGCAAATCGCTATGGTGATGTGATGCGGGCCATGTTGGATGATTTTCCACGCTTGAGGATCAATTTTCCCCATTTCGGTATCGGGCGGAAAGCCTTCAGTAAAATTCTCGACCGTTATCCCAATGTCTATACCGATATCGCCTACATGTTGCCGCATATCCAGAGCAACCCTGCGAGTTATTGTGACTTCATCAGTCATTATCAGGATCGGGTTTGCTTCGGTTCTGACGCACTTATCTATCAGCCAGAGATCGTTCTCGATTACATTAAACTGCTGAAAATGTTGAAATTGCCGGAGAAGATAGAAGCTAAAGTTTTCTCTGGGAATCCGCGTAGATTTCTGGGCCGTACACTGGAGTAAGCGCATATTATCTTCGAATGCGGCCACCCCTTCAGTTGTGAAAACTGCCAACGATTATTGCTTTAATTCACCACTCATTCTGATTTCAATGTCGCTACACTGGTGACGAACCCCCTGGCAATAGAAGGCCTGCCGCGTGAAGACGCGGCAGGCCTGTGGGTACCAGACTATTGACTACGGCCGGTATTTGATCCTGCTGGCACTGCCGCGTTTGATATCACCGCTCTTGAAGCGGATTAGGTTGGCATCGTTGGTCAGCCAGCGCGGCAGCATCGGGTAGACGTAGAACTCATCGCCCGGCACGGCGCTGGTGCCGCCCGGCCAAACCGATTGCGACACCGGCCCGGACCGCGGCACATTTGCCACCCAGCGATTGGTCGGCCCCCTGCCGAACATGAAATCGTTCACGCTGCTGGCCCGGACGCTGTGGGAGGAGGCGTCCGGCGTACCGAAACCACCGTCGGTGGGAATGCCGCTCAAGTTTTCCAGCGGCGCCGGGAAGAAACCGAAGGCCTTCGGCACGCTGAACGGCTGCCCCAGGGGCGAATCGAACACGATCCGGTGCAGATAGCCCCAGAGGTAATCGTCGATATCAGTGCTGAGGTCGAAGGCGTCAGCGAACTCGGGCCCGGCCAGCTGATCCAGGGCAGCCGACAGGCTGGTCAGCATGAGCACCTGCACATCGGTGGACTGGTCGCCGGCGCCGCCAGCGAAGAAGTCCAGTCCGGACGCGGATTCACCGCCGTTCTCCACCAAATTACGCAAGGCAGTCATAACCAGCGAGGAATTCGGTGCAAAGCTTCCCAGTCCGATGGCTTGCAGCGTAGCATCCACAGTCCCGCGGACGAAGCTGGAGCGCCAGACGCTGTAGATCGTGGTGGCCACGCTGGCCTGGATCTCGTCGGCATCCAGGCTGCCGTTCGGATCGCCGTTTACGTCTTCGGCATCGTATCCCTCGGGTATCCCGGTCTTGGCCTGGTAGTCCAACCCCGCCCATGTTTCCAGCAGAGCTACCACCTCGGCCAGGCGCGGATCAGCCGCAGCCTCGGCCAAGGCCTGATCGGCGTTCGTGTCTTGGCCAGCGTCATAGGCCTGGATAATAAGAGGCGAGAAAAACTCCGCGTCCCGCAGGCCGACGTCGGCCTGAATCTCCGCCATCTCCTCTACCGACAATTTCTGATCTCCGCTGGACAAGGCCCGGCGCACGCGCTCGGTAATCCTGCCGGCGCGGAAGCCCGAGGCGTAGCCAGGACTCAAATAGAACACGCCGCCGGAATCCCGGACCTGGTTGAGCGCGTCGTTATCCAGGGTAGTCCCCACCGGATCGTTGTTGGCGTTGACGAAAAAGCCGTTGAGCGGATTGACCACCTGGGGCATTTCCTTGGGCCCGAGAATCTCATACGGCGTCACCTGTCCCGGATAGTCGTTCTGTTGCGGCAACCACTGGTGCAGCTCCAGATGACCCTGGCGGATGAAGAACGGTGGCACGCCACCTGCGGCACTGCCGAGCAATTCCAGGTCGGTGCGGATCGGCATCTCGGCGCTGGTGAAATAGGCCAGGTTGCCGGCGCGGTCCGCATAGGCCCAGTTTAGCGAGCCGAAGTCAAGGTGCTCTAGCCCGTCGCGAAAATCGCTCAGGTTCCGGGCCTGGTTCCAGATGTAGAAACTTTCCAGCTCCCGGGTCGGGCCGAAGCCCGTGAACTGGACGGTCAGTACAGAGCCACCGGGAAGCAAGTCCTCCAGAATCTCCAGAATAACACCGTCATAACGGGCCGGAACGGTGAGGCTGAACGGCGGTATGCTGGGGTCGGGCGGTACGGGCACCACCACCCCGCCAACGTTGACCCGGTAGGACTCCGGCACCGGTACGATCGGTCCAAGTGCGCCGTTAGGCAGAGCGATGCTCAGACCCAGCGGCGCATTGGAATCGACTACCAGCCTGTCGATGAACACATCCGTCACATCCATCGGGTTGAAGGTGGGGCCCCAGGCGATATGCTTATTCTGCCCGGCGATGATGAAGGGCGTGCCGGCGAAGCCGTTGCCGACGGCGTTGTACCCCGGCGAGCTGATGTGCATGGGATAGAAGGTGGTCGGGTTATCCAGGGCCAGGTGGGGATCATTGGCCATGATGGGATGGCCGGTGGCGGACTTCGCCCCGGTCACCCCCCAGCTGTTGGAACCGCGGTCGGAGCGTTCGTTCTCGATCAGCTTTTTCAACAGCGGTATTTGACGTGCCTTGCGCAGATATTTGCCTGACATTTTGGCTGCATCCGGATGGACCTGGGGGCCCCTTTGAGCGCCGGCAGCGCCCGCCGCCTGATCCTTGTGCTTGCCTTTGTGGTGCCCCTTGCCTTTGGGCGGGAACTTCGGGCCGTCACCGCCGGAATCCGGCACGCTGCTGGCGGGATCGAACGGCTCCGAGCGATACAGGTCCTCGGCAAACAGCAGATAGCCCTTTTCGGGACCCAGTACTATCTGGAACGCACCCAGAGTCTCAGTGTTGTCGATATCATCCAAACCAAAAGACTGGCCGAAGGCGATTAACTTGGTGATGACGATGCTGTCCACCGGCACCCACGGCTCGACCGTGCTCAAACTGAGCGCGGCATACTCCGGAGGCAGTACACCTCCGGCGTTTGCCAGGAAGGCGTTGACGCCCTGTGCATAGGCTATCATCGCAGCCTCGACACCCTCGGCGACGTCATCGCCGGCAGCGGCGTCAGCGCGGATGGCCGCCCAGGTGCGCTCCGCGGAGCGCCTCAAACCGATGGTACGCAGCTGCACGTCGCTGGCCAGGGCTTCCTGCCCCAGCAGCTCGGCCAAGGTGCCGCTGGGCTGGCGCCGATTGACGTCCATCTGGAACAGCCGGTCCTGGGCATGTGTCCACCCTTGCAGGAAGAACATGTCATGTTCATTGCGGGCCTGCACATGAGCGAGTCCATCCACATCGCGGGTGATCTTGGCCGAGGATTTGAGGCCCGGCAGTCGGATCGCAGCGCTCTTCCCAGTATGGGCGCCAGTCCTGGGTGCGGCGTCGACGAAGCTCGGACCGGCCGTGAATACGAGAAGAAATGCGGCGCAGAGGGCCGCGATTCGATTTGCCATAATGTCCTCCCGAGTCAGTGTTTTTTTTGTCCCCAATGTATATATGGCGACCCGCCTCAAATCCAAACACCCGACCAGGCGATCAGCCGGACCACCCGACGTGGAGTCGGATCCGTCGTCCCCCGATAATCCCGTTCTTTTGCCTCGAGTCCAGCTCGCCATGGCCCAGTTTATCTACAGCATGAACCGCGTCGCCAAGATCGTGCCGCCAAAACGGAACATCCTGCGTGACACCTCCCTGAGTTTTTTCCCCGGCGCCAAGAGCGGCGTTCTGGGCCTGAACGGAGACGGAAAATCCACCCTGCAAAAGATTTATGGCCGGTCTGGATCAAGGTGGGCTTCCTGCATCAGGAGCCTCAATGGGATAGGTCGAGGGATCTGCGCGGCAATGTCGAGGAAGGGGTAGCCGGTTGGATCCTGGAACTGGACCGCGGTTATGGCATCCCTGGGAAGGCAAGTTGGTAGGAGTTGGTAGAAAATTGCTTTTCCGGAGATCCCGCCCGCGGTGCTTCTGAACCGCCCATTTTCGTCCGAAAACCAACCTGTTTTCCTTATTAAAGCAGGTTGCGCTCCACTGTCAATTTAAGACCCTTCGGCCCTCAATACAGGAACTTCCCCCGTGGACCTTTCGTCTCAAATCTTTGGACTAGACTGGTCGCCATACGGGACCTCCGGATGGCTATGGCAACGTTTCTGATTTGGAAACAAGCAATTTTTTGCAAGGCCAAATAAATCAAGGGATTGCGCGGAGACGTACATTGTACGCCGCACAAGCAAGTTTGCAGATTGACTCAGGGATTGGGGAAAAGGGCCGTTTCTGGACAGAAACGAGACTAGAGGGATCGGGCGGCAAGTGTCTCAAAATGCGAATTCACGATTGGGGGTTTTGTTTATAGTTCATAAATAACTGGCGGGCTTCACGCAGTAATCGGTGGTCAATTTGAAATCTAACAGCTGGTGGGTTTCGTCTTCACGCGCCCTAAGCTCAACGCAATGACTTAAAACAGGAGTCTGTGCCGCACCTTCTTCGGCGCATGCGCCGCGAGGGAGGCGCCGATGAAGGCCAGTAGCACGGTTTCCTGCAGCGGCAGAAAACCATGGTACGCTGCCCCCAGGAGAAGCATTTTCACCAAGGTGATCGCCCCCGACAGTTCCCGGTAAGCTTGGCGATGTCGCATCCATTCGGTGGTAAGCAACAGGCCGCCGCTGAGAACCGCAAGTAGCACATAGAACCTTGGCGGCCCGGGAATGGCATCGAGTAGGTATGCCGCAAGAAAGACCGCCGCCCCGATCTGATGAGCTGCCCTGGCCAGGAGGGAAAAAATAAAAACCGGGTAGGGACGGTCGCCGATCCTGCCGGTTTTTGTGCTGTTGTCGGAATTGTTTCCGGTCTTTTCCCCCATTATTTCAACTTTGCTCAATCTGTTTGGCGCGAAGACGTGAACTATTGAGGGCTGTTTCCAGAGTGATGGTGTCCAGAACCGCTTTGGTGAGGTCGTCGATCTCATGGGTGATGCTCTGCAACTCCTCGACCACGGCGCCGGCAATCTGACTGCTGGGGTTCGGAGTGTCGAGTTCCGATTCCAGCGTTTCAAACAGTTCAATAACATCGAGAAGGGTGGTCCGATTGACGATTCCGCTGAAACGATAGCCGCCGCCGGCCCCGCGCACGGCCTGCACAAGTCCTGAGCGAACAAGTGTGCGCATCACTTTTGCCAGGTGATGGGTGGAGATGCCGTACTTGTCAGCGATGTCTGTGGTCGAGAGTTGCTGCTCAGTATCGCTGGCCAGTTCGAGGACGGCATAGAGGGCAAACAGGCTGGCCTTATGCAACTTCATGAAGGTATTCCTGGTGAGATGGTTGGTTAAATATCATCAAGTGGCTTTTCGAGTTCGATATAGCGACCCGTCCGCAAACCCTGGCTGCGGAAAAACGACAGTGTCAGTTTATTTTCCCGATCGACCATCGTCCGCACGGTGGTAACGCCAGCCTTTTTCAGCCGCTGACACATCTCTTTCAACATCAGCTCGCCGACACCCAGCTCCCGCGAGTCAGGCGATACGCCCAAAGCAAAGACCCAGCCGACCGGGGGAGAGCCGAATTCCCAGGCGCGCACTTCTCCGACAATGAAGCCGATGACCTGGCCATTGATTTCGGCAACGAGAAAAAAACCACCAGCCCTTCCGGTTGTGACGTAACGGTCAAAGATGCCGTGCCAATAGGCGGGCTTGTCTTCCGTAACGTTCATAAGGTCCAACGCGAATACGGCGTCAACGTCGGTCATTAGAGCATTTCGGATGGTGACTTGCTTTGTCATATCAATATTCAATTGATCTTTATTCCTCTACAAAAGAGTAGGAATTAATAAACTTGGTATTGTGGTACCATGAATACTTCTTGAGCTGCAAGCCATTTTCAGAACCCAATCGAAAATGTTCGAAAGAGGTTATTAAGGTGTTTAGCTCATGCTTACTCAAGAACCATGTCGAAGACCTCTCTTAATGTGACCGCTTGCTTTCTGGATTGCTTCTGCCATACTGAGCAACATCTATAAGTAAATTTGTGTAAGAATCAGTTGCCTCCAATTTTGCTAGGGCGCCAGCTGAGGACAATCCCTACAGACCTTTTGGATCTAGGCGGATTTTTTGCAGCGCTTGAAACTTGCACAACAAAAAGGTTCCCCATGACAGGGGGAAAAGGAGCTACAAAATGGCAGAAGGTACAGTTAAGTGGTTTAACGATTCAAAGGGTTTTGGTTTTATCGAGCAGGAGAATGGACCTGATGTGTTCGTTCATCATTCCGAAATCCAGGGTGAGGGGTTTAAGTCTCTCGCTGAGGGGGACCGTGTGAGTTTTGAGGTTACTCAAGGCCAAAAAGGTCCTCAGGCGTCTAATGTTCAGAAGTTGTAATAGAGGTTTTTGCAATCTCAAAGCCTAAAAAGAGCCCCTCGGATTAACCGGGGGGCTCTTTTTGGCGTTCAATTCGATGGCTCATTCCGGCAGAGTTAGCTTACCTTCGCCAATTCTCCCAACCTTTGGCGGTAAGAGTGAATCCTTCCGGCGGGAAGACTCTTAGAAACTGCAGGTAAGGCGCCCAATCCAGACGAGTCGGCGTATCAAAAATAGTGAGTTTTATATTTTGATAAACGGACTCGGGTTACAGAGATTTTTAGCATATTTGGCTACGGCATTGCAATTAAGGCAGGTATGGCCAGGGTCTGCCATAAGATCTGTCGCTTCCTTCTGCCGACCCTGTTTCCTTAATTGACAGATATGCAACCAGTGTCCTGCTGAATCTTTACAGTCGGTTTCTTCGGGTTCTGACATATAAATCTCCGAAAAAAGGGCTATTGTTTGCTGATAAGTATAACAGCCTTCGGCAAGCACGCAGAAATCGAAAATCAATTAAGTTTTTGTCCCCGGAGCTCTATTGGGGACGATTCGAAGCACATTAATAAGTCAACGAAGACATGTTGGAAATTTTGGCTCTCGTTCAGGTGCGATCGGTGATTCAACTCTTCAGTTGTCAATATCTCGCCCAAACTGTCGTATTTCGTCGAGATTGCTGAATTCACCCCAAGCTAGATACTGATTAGGAGCATTAACAAAGTTATAAATATTCTCCAAAATATTGAAGTGCTTGTGTTCTTCTTCGGCGACTTTCATCAGCAAACTTTTCGTTGCTGGATCCTTCTCCTCGATGGCGGCTTTCTCGTAGAGTCGGAAACTGTCGGCCTCAATTTTCATTGCATGTTGGTACGCTGCTAAACTTTCATCGACCCCCTTAAGGGTTTTCTTTTCTTTTAATAATTCCTCAAAAATATTCTTAGTCTCAGCAATGATGGTGGTGGCATGCATGGGCAAAGCGCTACGTTTCATTTTTAAACTCTGAAAGATCTCATAATGTTTCTGCTCGTCCTCAGCTAGGCCCATGAAAATAGTCTTTAAGCCGGGCAGGAGGGCCTGGTTCGCCAACTTTTCATAATAGGCCTTGCCGTCCTTTTCCATATTTAATGCAAAATCGAATACATCCATGCCTGTCTCCCCATTTTTAGTTTTGTCGAGTAAAGCTTAACTCTAACCTGAATCAGTGAGTAAACGGTGGATGAAGAGTGCAAGTGCTTGGATTGAATGAGTGATGCAGAAATCTGAGCTGCACCCAAAGGTTCAGCGGTGATTTTTGCAGTGCTCAGGCAATTCAATGACTTGTGCTATTCGCCGCCGGATACTCACTGATTCAGGTATAAGGGTAATTGGTGTATCAGGGCTGTCAAGTAGCCAAGATAAGAGTAAATTGAAAACTTAACGCATTTGCACGTGCAGCTTTCTGACAGCAATAGAAAACTGCGGCATAATTGAAACAGGCGCTCCCTCATCCCGTTGCCGGATTGCTCATTCGGATACTGAATCAGAGAAGAAAAGGAGGAGAATTATGCTGCCGGTTTTCCGCAATATCCTGTTCGCTGCCGGACTAGGCAAGGACACCAGTTACGTCCTTCGCTACGCACTGAGCTTGGCTCAGAATTATGAGGCCCGGATCCATATTATTCACAGCCATGAAGCGCTGAACATCACCGACCAAAGCATGGCCGAGATTTACATGTTACAGGAGGGGATGGAAGACATCTTTGAACAGTCACCAATGGATACCGAAGCGAAAGTCACGGCCTATCTGGAAGAAATCTGCCAGAAAGAACTGGAAAAGAATTCCGCCGCTCCCGAAGTGATTGCTGGCATCCGGGTCTCCCGTTATGCGCCGAAAGCGGCGATTCTTACCGCTGCTGAAGACTTTAAGGCCGACCTGATCGTAATGGGCTCGCACCGTCACCTGGTGGTTACCGACGCCCTGCTCGGCTCAACAACGATGAAAATCCTGCACAGTGCCACAGTTCCGGTGATGGTAGTGCGCATCCCGAAGGATATGCCTGCTGACTGACCCCCTGAGAAAGTTACTGCAGGGTCATCAGCTATTGTGCCCCAAGAATGTTGAGGTGAGGGTCAGCCGACCACCCATACGCTCAGGGCGTGGGCCTTTTCGACCAGCTTGGCTGAAACACTGCCGAAAAGCAGGTGACGCAGGGTGGCTTCACGGCGCCCGACAACAATGGTGTCGCACTTCTGTGCCAGTGCCTCATCATGGAGATCCTGTGCTACCCCTAAGCGTTCAGGCAGTATTTCGCTGGTAACGGCTGCAGTGGGCAGACCAGCCGCGATCAGTTGGTCGGTATAGTCCCGCAGCAAAGCCAGCGCGGTTGCCAGCTGCTGATGCTGGTCTTCATCGCCATGCAATTGCGGTTTGGCACAGTGGCCCAACAGAGCTTCCAACTGCTGGCTGTTGCTCGGCAGATTGGGGATGATCGCCACCAGGCGCACCTTACAGTCGCGGAGTTGGGGAGCTAAGTCGGCGACATAAGAGATCACACGAGATGTCGCGGCCGAATCGTCGATTGCCAAAAGCAGATGGGGCATAATCACCTCCCGACGAAAACTTTACCCGATCCATTCAGGAGTCCCGGTTGAGTATAGTTAAATGATAGATAAGATCATCAGGAAAGCAATAGCACATCTGTTACAGTGAAAACTGGGCAGGAAATAAATCCATTCCCTTTTTCAGGTGTGGTTGTAGCCGGGAGCCCTTCTGTTAACCTGATAGAATGGCTGTAGGGCTAATCGGCCGGGAAAGGAGTAATCAGATGATTGAAGGACTCTGGACTGGCGAGTGGGAGTGGGAAACCACGGTTGCAAAAGGAAAAAGCCAGAGCACCGGGGTTATCTATTTCAAGCAGGGGCGGATTTTAGGCGGCGACGCCCATTGCTATTGCGTCGGTAATTACAATCTTCAGGGGAGCATGATCGATGCAAACCTCAATTTTGTTTACTACCGGGGGCATAAGATGGAGCTTATCGGCGACCTGACCGAAGGTCAGGTCCATCTTTCAGGGCAGCTCAATGAGCCGGTGATGGAGCTGGACGGTCAGATTGGAACGTTGGCAGCTCATGGGTTCAAGGCGATCCTGACGAAAAGGAGCGACTTGTAACCGGACCTTAATTCGCTTCTGATTTTGTCGGTTTTGACCTGCTACCGAGTTTGATTCTACAAATTTATCCGGTTCGCCTCCGAAATCCCTGCCAGGGTTATACTTTTATCGCGTTCGAAGATGTTGGAAAAAAAGGAGAAATGTCATGATCGAAGGGCTCTGGACCGGTGAGTGGCAATCGAACGTTTCGCATATCGCCAACCATGCTGCCGGGACGTTTGTCCTGGAGTCGGGGAAAATCTACGGCGGTGACACCAGATACTACTATATAGGCAGCTACGCGATGGACGGCGACAACATTGTCGGAGGAATGGATTTCTTCCATTTCAGCGGCGACCCGATCGGCATCCTGGGCTACTTTAACCAAG
>CAMYNC010000018.1 GCA_947259685.1 uncultured Desulfuromonadales bacterium
CTGAGCGGGGTCGGCATTCAGGCTCCGGTCGATCGAATGACTAAGAAACAAAGGCGGCCGACCAGTGGGTCGGCCGCTGCAACGGACACGTTGGCGGGATTTTTCCCCGGTCACTGCTTCAATAAGTGATCCACAATGGCTTCGATTTCCTCATCGGTCAGGCCGTCTCCGGCCGGCATGAGCGGCGGGTAGCCGCTGACGATATCGGCCTTGGGCTGTTTGATTGCCCGCCGTAGGTAGTCCCGGTCGACCTTGATGGTCTCTTGTTTGCCGTCCCGCTCGATGGCCACTTCGCGACTGCCGATCCCTTTAAAGCTGGGACCGACGACCTCGCTGCCGTCCTCGGAATGGCAACCGAGGCAGCCGTTTTCCTCCAGCAGCTGGCGGGTGTCCAGCGGCGGCTTTTCGGCTTTGGTTACCTTGCCAAGCAGGTAATCGATCACCGCCTGCAGGTCCGTTTCGTTGATCTGATCCTCGCCATATGGGGGCATCATCGGCTCGTAACCTTCAACCACCTCGGCATTCGGTTGGCGGATCGAGCGATGCAGGTAATCAGCGTCGATGACCAGCTCTCGTTCTTTTCCGTCGGCTTTAACTTCGCGCTTCTGCCCTGACAGCTGAAAGAGACTGGGGGCAATCCCCTCACTGCCATCCAGGCTGTGGCAGCCGGTGCAGCCCTGTTCGTTGATCACCGTCAGCCCACGCGGTTCGCCGCTCGGCGCTTTCGATTGCGACCAGACAGCGTAATCGGTTTCGTTCAGCGCTTCAATGGTGGTGATCATGGCGGCATGGCCGGTGCCGCAGTATTCGGCGCAGAAGATGTCGTAACTGCCCGGTTCGGTCGCCTCGAACCAGACAAAGGAGTCTAAGCCGGGAACGGCGTCGCGCTTGATGCGAAAGGCCGGGGCGAAGAAGCTGTGCAGCACATCCACTGTCACCAGGTCCACCTTGACCGGTTGGCCGACCGGCACATAGAGTTTGCTGGTTTTACGCCCGTCAGGATACTCGAACTGCCAGGACCACATACGGGCCGTTGCTTTAACCTCCAGGGCCCCTTCAGGCACATTGCGCAGACCCAGGTAGTTGCTCCAGCCGTACCAGAACATGGTCAGCACGATCAGAGTCGGCAGCAGGGTCCAGAGCGCTTCCAGCCAGAAACTGCTGTGGGCATGCGAAGTCGGTTCCGGGTATTTTGAACGCCGGTATTTGACGACAAAATAGAGAGTGGCCAGGGTGATCCCTACCAGCAGCAGCAGGGAAAACCCGAAAATATAGATCAAAACACTATCGACCGCCTGAGCGGTTGGATTGGTCGGCAGGTTCACGCTCACTCCTAACGGTAAAGCACGTCGGTAAAGGTCAGCCCGATAAATATTGCCAGAATCACCAGCAGCACCGTCAAGCCGATCTTGAACAGTTTCGATTCCTGGCGCAGATGCATGAAGACAAAAATCACCAGGCTCGATTTGATGGAAGCGACCGCCAGGGCGACCCAGATATTCAACGCCCCCAAATGAATCCGCGAGACAGCAACGGTGATGCCCGTTAATATCAGCAGCGAGATCCAGATCAGGATGAAGGTCCGGTAGGGGACCGGTTCGTGTTTATGCTCCGACATGGTCACCTCACAGAATCAGATAATAGAGCGGGAAAACAAAAATCCAGACCAGATCGACCAGATGCCAGTAGAGAGCACTGTTCTCCAGCAGGGTATAACGGTCGCTGGTGACCTTGTCCTTGGCGGTCATAACGGCGACAATGCCGATCAGGGTGGCGCCGATCAGGACGTGCAGCCCGTGCAGCCCGGCGGTAAAATAGTAGAGGTTGAAAAAGGAGGTCACCCCGGCGCCCATTTCCGCCAGATGTTCGGAGCCGGGATAGATGCCGTGGCCGATCTCGGCCGACCACTCGAAATACTTGTTGATCAGAAAGACCACCGCCAGAGCGACGGTTACCCAGCAAAGGGTCAGGCACTGCTTTTTGCGCCCCATCTGAATGGCGCTGACCGCCAGGGCGATGGTCAGACTGCTGGTCAACAGCACCAGGGTATTGATGGTGCCGAAGTAGATGTTCAACTTGTGGCTGGCTTCTGAGAACTGTTCGGGGAAATTGCTCAGCGAAACCGCATAAAGAATAAACAGGCCGCTGAACAGGATCACCTCGGTGTAGAGGAACAACCACATGCCGAAGCGATCGCCGGTGTCGTCACGATGTTCAATACTCATCGGCAACCACTCCTTCGAATTCGTAGGGGCCCTTGGTGACCACCGGGTCTTCCTCGCCGAAATTCTCCATCGGCGGTGGCGAAGGGATGGTCCATTCCAGGGTTGCCCCACCCCAGGGGTTATTCCCGACCGGGCGCCCTTTGCGGCAGCCTTGCCAGAGATTTATAAACATGATGATCAGGCCGGCCGCCATAATCCAGGAGCCGACGGTTGAGACCAGGTTGAGGGTGGTGAACTCGGGGACATAGTCATAGTACCGGCGTGGCATCCCCATAACACCGACCGCCTGCATCGCCATGTAGGTGATGTTGAAGCCGACGAACAGCAACGCCCAGCCGATTACGGCAACCTTATGATTGTACATGCGGCCGGTGAATTTCGGCAGCCAGTAGTGCAGGGCGGCAAACATAGCGAAACCGCCGCCGCCGAACATGACGTAGTGGAAATGGCCAACCACAAAGGTGGTGTCGTGCAGGTGGATGTCGCTGGCGGCTGCCCCTAAGGCCTGTCCGCCCAGTCCGCCGATGGCGAAATTAAAAATAAACGACAGGGCGAACAACATCGGCGGAGCCAGCTCAATGGAGCCTTTATAGAGGGTCGACACCCAGTTGAAGACTTTAATGGCACTGGGAATGGCGACGATGAAGGTCAAAAAGGAAAAGACCAGAATAGCGAAGTCGCTCATGCCGCTGGCATACATGTGGTGCGCCCAGACCAGTGAGCCGGCAAAGGCGATGGCCAGGCTTGACAGGGCCATCGCCCAGTAGCCGAACAGTGGCTTGCGGGCGAAGGTCGGGATCACCTCGGAGATGACCCCCATGCCCGGCAGGATCATGATGTAGACCGCCGGGTGCGAATAGATCCAGAATAGATGCTGAAAGAGAACCGGGTCGCCACCGCGGGCCGCATCGAAAAGCCCGGCACCGAAGGTTCGCTCCAGGATGATCAGCACCAGGGTAATGCCAATCATCGGGGTGGCCAACACCTGAATCCAGGCGGTGGCGTAGAGGGTCCAGACGAACAGTGGCATCCGCCCCCAGTTCATCCCTTTACAACGCAAACGGTGGACGGTGGTGACGAAATTGATTCCGGTGAGAATTGAAGAAAAACCGAGCATGAATGCGGCGAAGGCAGCCAGGTTGACATTGGTTGTTGTCTGGGTGCTGAAGGGGACATAGAAGGTCCAGCCGGTATCCGGGACGCCATCGCCACCGAAAACAGCAAAGAGCACCAACACCAGGCCCAGCATGTAGCAGTACCAGGAGAGCAGGTTGAGCTTGGGAAAAGAGACATCCCTGGCGCCGATATGGATCGGCAGCAGCAGATTACCGAAGGCGGCCGGAATGCTCGGGATGAGGAACAGGAAGATCATGATGATCCCGTGTACCGTGAAGGTGGCGTTGTAGGTCTGGGCATCCATGATGGTGGGTCCGGGGGCGATCAGTTCCAGGCGGATGGCCAACCCCAGGCAAGCGCCGACAATGAACATGGTGATGATGCAGCCCAGGTACATGATGCCGATCCGCTTGTGGTCAGTCGACAGTAGCCAGCCGAGGATTCCCGGGCGGGGACTTTCCTGCCAGAAGCCCGTGTAGGTGGTTTCGCTCATTGTTTCTTCTTTCTACCGCTGAGAACCAGATAGGTTAAAAAGCTGCCGAGGGTCAGCAGGATCACTGTGCCGCTGACGCGCAGCAGGTTGAAGACATATTTCCGTCCTTGCGGATCGTAGCTGAAACAGAATTCCAGCGCCTTGCGGATCGGCACGCCGATCCGGTTTTCGCTGGCCTCAAACAATGCCATCGATAGATCGAGCGGCAAAAAGCGCTGCCCGGTCAGATAACGAACGATTTCGCCCCGCTCATTGACCACAAAGGCAACGATCGGATGGAGAAAATCGACGCCTTCCTTTTTATAGTAATAACCTGCGGCATCGGTCAGCTGACGGATCTGCTGTTGCTTGCCGGTCAAAAAATGCCAAGCTGCTGCGGGAAATGGCGCTTGAATTGCCGTGAGAAAGGTTTTTTTGCTGTGCGCCGCGAGTTCGGTGGTTTCACTCGGGTCGATACTGAAGGTGACGATATTGTAGTCGTCTCCGGCGTCCAGCTTGAGCTGCGGCAGCACCTTGGCCAGTCCGCCGAGCAAATAATTACAGACGTTGCGGCATTCGTAGTAGACCGGCACAACCAGAGTCGGCCGGTCGATCAGCTGCCCCAGCTTGACTTTCTGACCATCTGAATCGGTAAATTCAAGTTCCAGCGGCAGCGGCTGGCCCAATTGTTCGATCAGTTCGACCTTGGCATCGGCTTCAGCCATGGCCAGCATCTTTTCGCGATCATGCCCTTCGGCTGGCATCTGGTGATTACCGTCGTGCGGCATATTGTTGCCGAAGGCGGGGAAGATCAAAGTGACAAGCAAGAGCAAAGCCAGGGGCAGGCGGCGCAAAAGATCCTCCTTCAAAGGATTCATAAACATTCCAATCATAGAACGCAGCAAGTTTAACATGCAATCCCGGCAAGTTTACCGAAGTGATCATGTTTTGTAAATCCTGAGCTCGGCAAACTTCCAAAAGGGAGTTGTTTCGATTTTCTCTCCAAGCTATAACTTGTGCTGATTTTACAAAGGAGCCAAAACCATGTTGGATGAACTTCAGGAGCGGATGACCGAACTGGAAATCCGTTTCAGCCATCAGAGTCAACTGATTGACGAGCTAAACGAGGTGGTCACCGACTGTAATCTACGGATCGACCGCCTGAGTAAACAAAATCAGCAGCTGCGGGAGATGGTCAACAGCCTTTCTCCCGAAATGGAGGAGTCGCCCGATGAGTGAGCTGCAGCTAAGTCCGACCCTGCGCCGGATTCTGCTGGAAGCGGTGATCCTTTGCGCCTTCGCCGCAGCGGTCGGTTTGAGTCTCAACTACCAGATGGTGATGAAGGCCTTCACTGGCAAGACCGTCGCAGTTCCTAAGGTGGCCGGGCCGCCAGCTGTGGACACAAATGGCGCAGAACCTGTCGCGCCGCAAGCCTTCCCTGAACCGGTCGAGCTGGATGAACTGGACGAACTGCTGGCCGCCGGAGCCTTGTTGATCGATGCCAGAAACGCCATCGATTATGGTAAAAGCCACCTTCAGGGCGCCGTTTCCCTGCCGCTGGGCGAACTGGATACTCGGCTTGCTGACTTTCTCACCGAAGTTTCGAAAGACCGGCCGCTGATCGCCTATTGCAACGGTTTCGGCTGCCCCGATTCATTCGATCTTGGTGTTCGGCTGCTACAGGAAGGTTTTCAGGAGGTGCTGGTGTTTGAGGGCGGCTATCCGCAATGGCGCGACGCCGGGCGGCCACTGGAGGAGGGGCAATGAACCGTTTGGCAACGATTGTTTATCATCTCAGCCGGCTAATCCTGGCGGGAGTGTTTATCTACGCCGGAGTGGTCAAAGGCACCGACCCGGTCGCCTTTGCCGGTCAGGTGGCCAATTACCAGATCCTCCCTTACGCCTGGAACTATCTGGTCGCAGCCACGCTGCCTTATCTGGAACTGCTCTGCGGCATGTTGCTGCTGCTTAATAAACGGGTCCGACCGGCGGTGCTGGTATTGTTTGTCCTCAACCTGATCTTTATGCTCGCCCTCAGTTCGCTGATTGCGCGCGGCATCGATATCGATTGCGGTTGTTTCAACCCGGACGCCGAAAATAAAACCAGCCCGCTGCTGGCACTCTGGCGCGATGCAGGATTGATGCTGCTGCTGATTTCCACCTGGATGCTGCGCTACCGGCAGCATCCTCCCGAGGCGGTCGATGGCGATTGAACCCTGGCAACAGGTGCTGCAGGAGAGTTTGACCGATCCAGAGCAGTTGCTCGGCTGGTTCGATTTTGATCCGCTGCCGCTAAAAGCGGTCGCCGATCGCTACCCGATGCGGATTCCAGCCTATTATCTAGGGTTGATTCAGGCGGTCGACGATCCGATCTGGCGGCAATGCGTCCCTGACATTCTCGAATTGAACGAGGCCGGTCTGGTCGATCCTCTCGCCGAAGAAGATCTTTCCCCGACCCCGGCGGTGATTCACCGATATCCCGACCGGGTGATTTTTCTCGCTTCCGGCAGCTGCGCCAGCTACTGTCGATTTTGTACCCGCAAACGCAAGGTCGGTTGCTCCGGCTTGAGTATGAGCTTTCGTGAATTGCGCGAGGGGATCGAATATATCGCCGCCACCCCGCAGATCAAGGACGTGATTCTCTCCGGCGGCGATCCGCTGCTGTTGCCCGATACGGTGCTCGGCGACCTGTTGGCGCATATCCACGCCATCCCCCATGTTGAAATAATCCGCATCGGTAGCCGGGTGCCGGTGACCCTGCCGGAACGGATTACCGATAAGCTCTGCGCTCTGCTGCAGCGCTTTGAGCCACTGTATATCAATACCCATTTCAACCATCCGCGTGAAATCACCCCGCAGACGACTGAGGCCTGCGGCAAGCTGAGCCGCTGCGGGATTCCACTTGGCAACCAGACCGTGCTGCTGCGTGGGGTCAACGATGACCCACAAACGATGACCGAGCTGTTCCGTGGTCTGCTGAAAATTCGTGTCAAGCCATACTACCTGCATCAAATGGATCTGGTTTGTGGCACCGCCCACTTCCGCACCCCGGTTGCTAAAGGCCTGGAAATTATGCAAGCTCTGCGCGGCCCGGTTTCCGGCCTGGCCTCACCCCACTACGTGATCGATCTGCCCGGTGGCAAGGGGAAGGTGCCGTTTTTGCCGGAATATCTGAAACGGCGGGGCGAGATGCTGCTGATCCGGACTCCGGCAGGTGACCTGGTTGAGTATCCCGATTGCTCTGCTTGATGCTGAATTGACCTGCATCATGTTTTTCAACGCTGGCAGCGGCTATGCTCTTCCGGCGAGGTAGATATATGACTTTTCTGAAAATATGGCGCCGCTTGAGCTTCTGGCGGCAACTGGTGCAGTGGGCATTTCTCGGTTGGTGTGTGTTTCTCGGGGTGCAGTTCGCGCTGTTCGTCGGTTATTACCAGGCTGGCGGGCATGGCACCTATTTCATCCGGCCGCCGGGAGTGGAAGCCTTTCTGCCGATCGGCGCGTTGGTCAGTTTTAAGGCCTGGCTGACCAGCGGCTATTTTGATCCGGTCCATCCGGCCGCGCTGGTGCTGTTTCTGACTTTTCTGGCCCTGGCGCTGCTGACGCGAAAATCGTTCTGTTCCTGGATCTGCCCGGTCGGCACCCTGGAAGAAGGGTTGTGGAAGCTGGGCCGAAAGCTGTTCGGCAGGAATTACCGCATTTGGAGTTGGCTGGATATCCTGCTGCGCTTCAGCAAATACGCGCTGCTGTTGTTTTTCGCCAAGCTGATCCTGCTCGATATGCCGGCCCTGGCCCTGCAGGGGTTTTTGAAAGCACCCTACTGGGCAATCGCCGATGTTAAAATGCTGCAGTTCTTCACCCGCCTTTCGAGCACCAGTTTGCTGGTAATCGCCGGGCTGGCAGGCCTTTCGGTTTTCTACCAGAACTTCTGGTGCCGATACCTTTGTCCCTACGGTGCCCTGCTCGGTCTGTTGAGCTTTTTCAGCCCGCTGAAAATCCGCCGTGAGCAAGCGGGCTGCACCAGCTGCGGCGCCTGTGGCCGGGCCTGCCCGGCGCGGATCGCTGTGCAGCAGCAAGCCGCGGTCTCTTCGGTGGAATGTACCGGCTGTTTGACCTGCGTCGAGAGCTGCCCGGAACCAGCGACCCTGGCGATCGGTTTCTGGCGCCGGCCGCTGCCCGGCTGGGTGTTTGCCCTGGTCGTGCTGGCGGTCTTCAGCGGTGGGGTTGGTTTCGGCATGTTGTCCGGCCATTGGCAAACCAGCCTCAGCCATGCCGATTATCTGCGCCTGATCCCTATGGCGGCACGCCTGGGACATTAAGTGTGAGGGAGAACGCTGTGGCAACTGCCAGCTATGCCCCCTCATCCGGCCTTCGGCCACCTTCTCCCTCAGGGAGAAGGATCGAGCGGAAGATTCGTTCTCATCAGATTATTCCTTGTGCTCGGGATAATAAACTGCCAGAGCTTCAATACTTTCCCGCAGGGCTTTCACATATTTCATATCCGCATTCTGCTTTGCCTGCATCGCAGCAACAATGACCGCATGGTGTTTTTTCAAGCGCTCAACATAGTCTTTTTGCGCCGGCTTGACCCGTTGCGTCAAAAAATAATCATTCATTGTCGCAATGATTTTTTGCGCATGCTGTTCCTTATTCATAACCCAGCGCACCAGTTGGTTCTGGGATTGAGCGTCAGACTTGCCGGATAATTCGGCAAGTAATTTGGCCGATTTTTCTATGGTCGTGGCATCTTCCAGCAGCATATTGATTCGGGCATGGTCGTCATAGATCCCGCAGGGGATCTGGCAGTGCGCAGAGCCTGTCTGCGGCAAGGCCAGCACTGATCCGCCGACCGCGAGAGCTATCAAGAGCATCAGGTTTTTCAATCGCTTTGTCATGGTTTCCTCCATCGCGTGGTTAGATAAATAAGTGTCAGCTTGGGGTGCTGTTTGCTGCTTCGTTTAAGGCGCGAAGCGGAAGCGCAGAGGCAAGGCTGCTATTATAGCTTTAGCAAAGCTTTTGCAGAGGTCAAGGCAGAGTCGATGAATTACTTTGGGCCGCGAGTCTGTCGCTGCTGCAGTTTCTCTAACAATCGACAGTGACAGGACTGGGCTGGTGCCTCAGGGCACCAAGCAGAGCCAACGCTGAAGATTTCCTGGGTCGACGCGATCATTCTTGGAAATCTTTGCCAGCAGTTTCATGAAATCAGGGTTTTCCGGATGTTGGGGCAGGTGCACGGCCCGGCGTTGAAATTCCTGGCTACTGAAGGTTCCCCAGTTGACCAGTTGGCTTAAATAGATTTTGGCGTTGCAATTCTCCGCCAGTTCCAGTAACTGTTCCAGCTCCCGCCAATTGTTTTGTTGCAGCACCATGCTCAAGGTCAGCTCACAATGCTGCCGACTCAAAAACTGCAGGTTTTCCAGCAAACGCCCAAAATCCCCACCAGGTCGATTGATTTGATAAGTTGCTGCCGTTGCGGCATCGAGAGAGATTTCAACCTCGCTGATCAGCTGTTGCAGGTTGGGCAGGCTCTGCCACATTTGTTCGCTCAGCAGCTGGCCGTTGCTGTGCAGGCGGATCTGCCTGAGCTGGGGATGGCAGCTACAGTCGAGTTGACGCAACATCCGTAGGTAGGTGGGGCTACCGAATGGATCTCCAAAACCGCTTAAGGTGATAACCTCAGCTGAGGGGATCAGCTCCTTGAGTAGGATTTCGGAGATTTGTTCGGCCTGCTGCAGGTCGTCGTCACGCGCCTGCAGGATAGCGGAGCGGCAGCTCGGGCAAGCCAGGTTGCAGCTGTGATCGAAGCAGAGGTTCAGCTGTGGCGGCAGATAATCAAGGACGCTGCTGTTATTTGTCAGCGCCGCTTGGACCCGCCGATCTGCAATTGACCCTGGCGGGCCGACCGGAGGCGACTGCGTGAGAAGATGCGGGCAGCGTTTTTTACTGCAGTTGTGAAAGCTGCCGTTGTGAATACTCTTGCGGAGTTCCTGCGCCAGCGGGCCGTTCCAGATCTCATCGAGCGATTGCTGCAGCAGGTTGCCGACCGAACGTTTCAGCCAGGCCGGACAGCAAACAAAGACGCTGCCGTCGGGGTGGACTTCGAACCACTCAAAGGGGCGGCTGCAGGAGATTTGGTTTGTCCTGTTCACGTTAAATTATCCTGCGGATTTATCAGCCAGCTGCTGATCTGAATTGTCCTGCTATAATTCATCTGATGCTAAGAACCAATAGATAGGGGGATTTAATGCAGCAAAAAACACTTAGGTTGAGCCTGGTTTTTCTCTCATTTCTGGTGATTTTTCAGCCGCTCACTGCTCTGGGGGCAAAAATCGCTTTGCCCGAGGGGACCCTGTCCCGCTTGCAGGTGAAAAAACTGATTCTCTGGCAGACCGTTGAAGCCGTCAACCTCAAAGGAAAACAGCCTCGGCTGATCTATTTCGGACCGAACGGTGAACTTCGCCAGGTTCGCGAGCAGAAACTGGAACTGGGCCGCTGGGAGGTCACCAAGAAAGGCCGGCTATGCCTGGAGGTCGAAAACCGAAACAGGGAATGTCGGATTCTGGTGCCTGGTCCCGGAGACTATCGTTTGTACCAGGTTAAAAAATCTGCCAGCCATATACATACCCTGACCTTTGTCACTTTTCATCCTGGCGACAAACTGGTTGAACTGACCAAGGGGCCGATCTTACCACGGGGCACCCTTGGTGAAAAGGCGGTGAAAAAACTGTTCAGAAAGAAAACCGTTGAGTCGGTGACGGCCAATAAGGGGCGGGTGAGTCTGACCTATTACGGGCCGAAAGGGAAAGTTATTCAGGAACGAAATGGTCAGCACCGAATGGGTAAATGGCGTGTCACCAATGATGGTCGGATCTGCCTGCAGATGGAAAATCGTAAAGAGAAATGCCGCATCATTGTCAAAGAGGGGAAGGTCTATAAAAAATACATTGTTAAAAAGAACGGTCAGCACCAGCATTCCGTCAGCTACCGGCGCTTTATAAAGGGCAACCAGCTGAAATAAGTCCGTTCACCCGACCGGACCGAACAAAAAGTTGAAAACCTGCTCGTTAAATGGCGGGTGTCCGAGGTAACTCTCGAAGGCATGATTGGCGTTCGGCACGCGTTCAAAGCGAAAATCAGTCGGCACCGCAAAGGCACGCCCCATGGCGCGCATTGCGTTAATCCAGCGCTCTCCCCGCTCGATCCGGTCGAAGCCCTGCAGGGCATCGATGCGGCGTTCCTTGTTTAACTCAACATCCCTCAGATTGTCCTCTTCGCCGACGAGAACAAGGGTCGGAATCTGTAAAAAGGGGTCCGGCTCGAACCTCAATTTCGGCCAGTCTTTCGATGAGCGCAGGCCGTACGGGTAGTGTTGGTCCGGGTCGGGGAAGGTGTACCAGCCCGGCGCCGCGAAAACCATCCGTGAGAGCTTGTGCGGGTAAAACATTGCGTAGCGATGAGAAAATTGCCCGCCGCCGGAGAAGCCGAAGATATTCAGCGGAAAGCAGGAGGTCTGCAGCCAGTTGCCGGCATCCTGCAGCATGTGGTCAAAGGCCAGATCGGCTCGCCCTTCCTGGACATTGTTGCCGAGCTGCTGATAGCGGGGGAAACTGGCCTTAGGAAAGAACGGGGCGATGATGATGACGCCAAAGTGTTCCGCCTGGGGAATGAACCCCTGCACATGCTCTTTCGCGTTGCGGGAGATGCCATGGATTGTAATCAGAACCCGGTTATGCTGCGGCTGTTGCGGAATATAAGCAAAATATTCCAGCGGCTGCATGCCGGGAAGGGTGCGATGGATGATCTTGGGCTGTTGGTTGTTGTC
The DNA here is from genome assembly GCA_947259685.1 of uncultured Desulfuromonadales bacterium. Next base: position 11,637 of record CAMYNC010000018.1, read on the forward strand.
GGACATGCTTTATCCTTTGTGGGTCTGCAGTGACCTGGCTGGTTCTGTTGCTGAATCACTCACCTGCTCAATTTTAATCAGTCGCCCCTGATCCATATGCCAGATCTGATCGGCATGAGCCAGATGTTCAGTCGATCTGGTTACCATCAAAATAGTCCCTGGATACTGCTCAAGGATCTGTTCAAAGGCCTGGCCTGCTGGTGGATCAAGGTTCGCATCAATTTCGTCGACGATCAGCAGCGCCGGATTGCCGAGCAACGCTCGTGCCAGAGCCAGGCGGTGCCGTTGCCCCAGGGAAAGATTCTGACCACCCTCCAGGATCCGGTATCTCAGTCCGCCAGGCAGACGGGCAATCATTTCATCAAGCAGACTGAGCCGGCTGACTCGATCGATCTCTTCGCTGGTGGCATCTGGATGACGGTAACTGAGATTATATTTGAGCGAGCCACGCAACAGTGGCAGGTCAGGACTGACGATGCCGATTGCCTTGCGTACCGAGGCGAGATTGCAGCGGCGGATGCTCTGGCCATCGATCAGGACTCGACCGCGGTCAGGATCAATCTGCCGTGCGGCTACTTGCAGCAGGGTTGATTTGCCCGCCCCGTTCGGGCCGCTCAGTGCCAGCCGCGCCCCGGCCGGAACTGTCGCTGAGATGCCTCTCAATGCCTTATCGAGACGGACATTCTGGAATTCAACAACCCCCTGGGTAACTTTAAGGTCGGGCAGCCCGGTTGAACGCCCTTTGAGTGGCTGGGTTTTCATGAACTCGACTAGCTTCTGTCGCGAAACGCGAAAGTCCTGTCGATATTCATGGACCCGTCCCATGTCACGAAAACCTGTGGAAAGAAAGCCAACCACCGCCATGGCAGCGACCACGTTTCCAGAACTGGTCAGGCCGTAGAAGACTTCCAGCGAACCGAGGGAGAGGATGAGTCCCATGGAGATAGCCGTCGCGCCATCGGTCACCACCCGCATCCGAGCTGAGGCTTGAGCACGGGTGATCATCGCGTCCTGCAACTGCAGACTCTGGCGGCGGAACCTGCGTTGTTCACGCCGGGTTTGGTTGAAGGCCTGGATGACCACAAAGGAGCGGATTTTTTCGTTGATGTTGCCGGCCAGCCGCCCCCTGAGTTGCCGGGCTTCTGCGACCGCGTGATGCATTCGTGGGCCGAGCAGCAGATTCCAGCCGAGGCCCAGGCTGAGGATGATTAAGCAGCCGGCCGCCAGGTAGTAATCCAGGCTGGCGAGAAAGCCGAGGGAGAAAAGGCTGACGATTCCAGCGACCACGATCCGCGCCAGTCCCAGACTGACCCAGCGGCGGATGGCGGAGAGATCGCCAATGAAGCGCAAGGCCGAAGCGCCAGTGCTGCGTTGACTCAAAGCCCGTGGAGCGAAGTTTTTCATTCGGTCGAACAGTCGCATCCGTACCCGGTGGACGTATTGCTGGCCGAGCCGTTCGGCATCGATCCGCTCGATCCAGCGCAGCCAGGCGGCCACGCCGGTGCAACCGAGCAGACCGGCGGCAAACAGAGCAATCTGACTGATATCGGTCATCTCGTACAGATGCACTTCAGGATCATCAAAGGCAGGATTAAGCAGGACATTGAAGGCATGACGCACCAGCAACATCGAACCGACGATCATCAGCGACTGCAGAATACCGTTGATAATCAAGCGGCCGAGCAGCCAGCGCCGTTTGGCAGCGATGATCGGTGGCAGCTCTTGCATCAGGTCTCCCGTAGCGCTTCTTGTTGCTGCCTCCGGCGACTGAGCAGGCAGCTGTGGAGCAGGCCAGAGACGCTGGTGCGGGCCAGGGAGCTGGTGGTGTAGACCGGTAGCCCGGTCACCTCTTCGGCTTCTCGGCGAGCCAGGGGCGAGGAGGTCAGCACCCCGGTGATGCCGATCAGCGGCAGCTGGCGGGCGGTGAGCCAGGTCACTCCCGACTGAGCGCCCAGGGCGTCGTTGGCCGCAAAAATGACGCCATCGACCCAGCTGTTGAATTCGGGGATGGAGAACAGGGCTGAGGTTTCGCGCTGCAACAGGCCATCAGCTACTTCCAGAATGATGATGTCGGGCGACTTAGCGGTCATTGCACCGCCGAGGGTCATGACGATATCGAGTAATTGCGGTTTGTCCAACCGGTAGGTGGAAACGTAGCCTGCATCGAGAAAATCGAACACCGGCTTGGCTCCGGCATCGACCAGAGTACGGTAATCGGCTCCGGCTCCGGTGCCGGTAAACTTGGCTGCCGCCACCTTCAACTTGCCGCGCACCATTCCTTTGACCAAATTGGCGCAGCTGGTGGTTTTGCCGGAATTCATTGCCGTGCCTGCTACCACCAGTACCAGTGGTTTATCGCCCAGCTGTTCGATGCGCGGTAGTCGGTAGCTGCTCAGGTTGATCCTTTGTCCGTCCGGGTCGGCGAGTAGACCAATCGGTGTGATCCGGGTCGCCTGCTTGATGTTGCTGTGGCGGTTGAGAAAGCGGGCCGCCACCCCACCGGCCGCCACCAGGCGACAGGCTCCCAGGCCGGACGGCACTATCCCCTCGAACTGGTCGGGGGCATAGCGATTGCCGTAGACGATGACGATCTCATCCCCTTCGAAAAGGGTGGCGCGGCGACTGGTGGTCAACTCCAGCCGCTTGTGCTGCCCCAGTGCGGTGACTTCGGCCAACAGCAGGTCACCGGCATTGGGGGTGAGTGGCCCCTCTAGCAAACGAAAATCCTGTTTTCTGTCAACCCGGCGGGTGGTGTAGGCCCATTTGGCCTGCTCAAGGCGGTCAGCTGGTATTGCTGTACAGGTTGTTTGCATGCTCGTCCCGTTAAAGTTGAGTGATTAAGTGAAAATTTTAGCTGGCAAGCATCGTTTCCACAAGTTGTAGCGGGTAGTTTTAACGGGATACACTTTTTAGGATGCAGATTATGCCGCCTTCGTTATAGTGACAGACAAGCCATGTTGCCGCAGGAGATGTCATGATGGTTTCAGCCCACGCCCGGCAGTTGATCGACAAACTTCAGCTTACTCCGCATCCCGAAGGTGGTTTTTATCGAGAAGTTTATCGCTCGGAGCTGTTGGTGCATTCAGATACGGTCAATGAGCTGCGTGCGGGGATGACCGATATCTATTTTCTGCTATCGGCCGGGCAGGTCAGTCGCTGGCATCGGGTCGCACACGATGAGCTGTGGAACTTCTACGCAGGGGGTCCACTTTTGCTGCGGCAGCTCAGCCCTGACTTAACACAACTGTGCAGTTCTCAACTCGATCCGCAGATCGGGCAGTACAAGCAGCTCGTGCCGGGCGGCTATTGGCAGGCGGCGGAAAGCTGCGGTGAGTATTCGTTGGTCGGTTGTACGGTCGCTCCCGGCTTCGATTTCAGCGATTTTCGGCTACTCAAGGATCTACCGGAAATGGCTGCGCGGATTTATGCCGAATATCCGGAATTGGCCCGATTTATCTGATAGTTAGTGGTCTGACCAATTGTTGACCGGGAAGGCGATCTTTTTTCGTTGACAGAAAGAACAGCGCTCAGTTACATTTCTCGCACAGGGAGCTAAAACAATGTTTCGAGCAATGTTAACTATAAATATTCTGCTGGTAGTTGTAGTCGTCGTTACCTAGACGGCTCGCAGCTACCTCGATTCATTGACAGAATCGAAAGGGAGCGCGGGTCACCAGCCCCGCGCTCCCTTTTCGCATAGATGAAAAGGCCGCGGGGCAAGCAATCCGCGGCCTGTTTTTTTTAGTGGAAATAACAAGGAGAACGAACATGAAAACCGGAGCACAGATTTTACTCGACTGCCTCAAGCAGGAAGGGGTCAATACTATTTTCGGCTACCCTGGTGGCCGCTCCCTGCTGGTTCACGATGCGCTGATGGATGATAAGGATATTCAGCATATTCTGGTACGCCACGAACAGGGTGCTGCACATGCGGCGGACGGCTACGCGAGGACCACCGGGAAGGTCGGGGTTTGCCTGACCACCTCGGGGCCGGGGGCGACCAACCTGGTGACCGGGATCGCGACCGCCTATATGGATTCGGTGCCGATGATCGCCTTGACCTGCCAGGTCCCGACCGCCGAAATCGGCAACGATGCCTTCCAGGAAGCCGATATGGCGGGAATCACCCGGCCGATCACCAAACACAACTATGTGGTGACCGATGTTAAGGACCTGGCCCGGATCATCCACGAAGCCTTCTACATTGCGCGGACCCGGCGGCCGGGGCCGATTCTGATCGATCTGCCGAGTGACGTGCTGGGGGCAAAAATCAAGCCGGTAGCTGCCGAACCGGCCAGTCGGCGTGGCTATCAGGACAAACCGACTCTGAACCTGAAGCAGATCAAACGCGCCGCGTCCATGATCAATAAGGCGAAAAAGCCGCTGATCTACGCCGGCGGCGGAATCACTCTGTCCAATTCGTCTGATCAGTTGCGCGTCCTGGCGCAAAAAGGGCAGCTTCCGGTCACCCACACCCTGATGGGGGTTGGCATCATGGATCCGCAGTCACCCTTATCGGTTGGCATGCTCGGCATGTACGGAGCATGGTACGCGAACATGGCCGTCGGGGAGTGCGATTGTCTGATTGCCATCGGCGTCCGGTTTGATGACCGGGTCACCGGCAAGGTCGCCACCTTTGCGCCGAACGCCAAAATTATCCATATCGATATCGATCCCTCAAGTATCCGCAAGGTGGTGCAGGGTGGTCTGCCGATCGTCTGTGATGCGGCAGAGGCGCTGGAGCAACTGGTCGAATTGATCGAGGAGCGGGATCACAGCGGCTGGCTTGCGGAGATCGATGGTTATCGGGAGAAAGGGCCATTGCCACGTCCGGAACGGGATCATCTGGTGCCGCACGAAGTGATGGAGGCAATTGCCGCAGTGGCTGGCGATCAACCGGTAGTGGCATCCGATGTCGGTCTGTCGCAGATGTGGACCGCCAACTACCTGCCCTTCGGCGGCCCGCGCCAGTACATCACCAGCGGCGGCCTCGGGACCATGGGCTACGCCCTGCCCGCGGCGATGGGAGCGGCGCTAGGCAACACCGATCGGGCGATCTTTGCCATCAACGGCGACGGCGCTTTCCAGATGAACTGCCAGGAGCTGGCGACCTGTGCCCAGTACAATATCCCGGTGAAGTGCATTATCCTCAATAACGGCAAACTGGGGATGGTGCGCCAGTTCCAGAAGGTGCTCCTCGACAAGCGCTACGCGTCGACCTGTCTCGGCCACCACGTCGATTTCTGCATGGTTTCCGAAGGCTTCGGGGTGAAAGCATTGCGCGTCAAGGACCAGTCTGATCTGCAGTCGGTGCTGCAGCAGGCGATGGATATTCCCGGCCCGGTGGTGGTAGAAGTACCGATCCATCCCGACACCTACTCATTCCCCATGGTGCTTCCGGGGAGTGATGCGACGCAGATGGTTTTCGAGGCGGACTAATGATACGGGGACAGGATTTGCTTCTGTCCCCGTATCTTTTTGGAGGAACCTATGACAATTGACCTGCTCAACCACCCGCTGATCAGCGAACGCTACTTCTTCCCCCGCCAGGGTGCGCTGGTTGACCCCTTCTGGGTCGATTGCGGCGATGCCAAACTGGCCTGCGCCTATCATGAGATTGATCCCAAAGCGAAGACCCTGGTGCATTTTCACGGAAATGGGGAGATCGTCGATGACTGGCAGGGGGATTTTGTCACTTTGGTCCACCAGATGGGCTGCAACTGTCTGCTCGCTGAACTGCGCGGTTACGGCAGATCAACCGGCCAGCCGCAGCTAGGCAAGATGTTGCAGGATGTGCTGCCGACTATCGAGGCGATCGGCAAGCCAGCCAATGAGCTGATCTTTTTCGGCCGCAGTGTCGGCTCGATCTTCGCCATCGAGGCGGCGGAAAAATACCCTGAGGTGGCCGGGCTGGTGATCGAAAGCGGCCTTGCCGATGTGCTGCAACGGCTTTTGCTGCGGGTTGATCCGGAAGAGCTGGGTGTCGGGGAGGAAGAACTGACTGCGGTCGTCGATCAGTATCTCAATCACCAACAGAAAATGGCCGGCTATCAGGGGCCACTGTTGGTTCTGCACAGTGACCATGATGGGCTGGTTGATGTCAGTCACGGCCAGCGGTTGCACGACTGGGGGGCAGGGGAGAAGACGCTGAAGATCTTTCCGCAGGGGAATCATAACGACATCATGTACGTCAATGCACGGGAGTATTTCGGCCTGTTGGGGCAGTTTATCAGCTCTTTATAGTGTCCGATTGTTACAAAATAACGAAAGGGAGGCCTGTGCTGGGCCTCCCTTTCGTTTATTCGGTACTGGTGCCGAAGGCTTGGGCGATATGTTCGGCGAGGGAATCGACGACACAGTTGCTGCTTTCCGGGTTGTGATGCAGCAGAAAGAAGGCACTTGGCAGCTGCGGCAAACCCTCTTCGGCGGTTATCTGGCGCATCCCCGGTGGGATAATGCTCTGGCTGATCGCGGTAATCGCTAGCCCGGCAATAACCGCTGCCTGCAGGCCCATGATACTCGGACTGGTATAGGCGATCCGGTAGTCGATGCCGGCCTTTCCCAACGCTTCAATTGCCCAGTTACGGCAGTAGCAGTCGTCCGGAAACAGCGCTAGCGGCAGCGGAGTTTCTTCATGCGGCAGATGCTGCTCCGAGGTGGCCCAGACCGTCGGCTCGTGGCGCAGCAGGAGGCTATGCTCCTCGTCTGAAGTTGCCGAGGTGGTCATCGCCAGATCGAGTTCCTGCCGTTTCATCCTTTGTTTCAGCAGCAAACTCGGCTCGCAGGTTACCTGAACCTGCACCCGGGGATGGGTGCGGGAGAAGCCGGCGAGGATTTCCGGCAGAAAGCGGGTCGCATAATCGTCCGGCAGGCCGATACGCACCCAGCCGGAGAGCTCCGGACGCTTCAACAGCGAGACCGCTTCTTCGTTCAGCTTGAGGATCCGGCGGGCATAGTTGAGCAGGGTCAAGCCGTCTGCGGTCAGTCGCGAATGCCGGCTGTCCCGTTTGAACAGTGGCTTGCCGACCAGTTCTTCGAGACGCTTGATCTGCATGCTGACCGCCGACTGGGTACGGTGTACCTGTTCGGCGGCCAGACTGAAGTTGCCGGTGTCGGCGATGGCGATAAAGGTGCGCAACAATTCGGTCGGCAAATTAGTCGACATAGGAAGACTCCATATCAATATTATTGATAGTAAGTATAAGAACAATTCGTTTGATTGATCAAGCCTCTTGTTTCATAGTTATATTTATCAAACCCATTCATCACCAAAGGGGGTTAGGTCATGGCTATGGAACAATGCGATCTGCAATGTGTGCAACAACCAGTCAGCGGCTTCTGGCAGCGTTTAGCGTATGTCTTGCAGTGGTTGGGAAGAAAATTACAGCGCTGGGATCAACTGACGGAACAGCGTCGTCAGTTGCGCGAGATGGATGAACATATGCTCAAGGATATCGGTCTCAGCCGAGCCGATGTCGAGCGGATTTCCGGTCGCTGGTTTTGGGATGACCCGCTGCAAACAGGGGAGCAGCTGGATGAGCGTTATCGTAACCATGGAAAATGGTGAACGGGAGTGACTGCAGGTCTGTGGATGAGCTCTTAGGTTTTTTGGCTGGATGGTTGGGACTGACTTTCCAGTAATGCAAAGAAGTCCTGCAGCAGCCGGTAGGTGATCCCCCAGAGGAAGTGATCGCAGTAACCATCCAGCCTGATAATCGGATGGCTGCGGGTTTCTTCGCGATATTCGAAGCTGGTCTGCTGGTTGCGCTCTGGAGCTTGTAGTACCTGCAGTGGCACCCAGAAGGTATCGACCACTTCGCCGTTCAATTTCAATTGCGGACGCTGCTTGAGAGCATAAATGAAGCAGGAAATCTTTACCGGCAGGTAGGCTCCTTGCAAATCATCAAGCTGGCCGAGATACTGATCTGCGTGCAGTTGCAGGCCGATCTCTTCCCAGGTCTCCCGCTCGGCGGCCTGTCTTGGCCCGGTATCCTGCTTTTCCAGACCGCCACCCGGAAAGGCCACATCTCCTGACCAGGGATCGCCGTGATAGTCGCTGCGGCGGATGAACAACACTTCAGGACCTGATTCTTCCTGATAGAGCAGCATCGCGACAGCGGCCTGACGTGTTGAGTCGAGCCTCAGAAGTTTGGGCTGATAGTTGTTCAAGGCCTGCCGGATTTGAGCAATCGAAAGCATGATTCTCCTGTAGCAGAAACGGAAAAGGGCCGGCGAGTGCCGGCCCTTTAAGTTTATCTTTTATCTCCGCCGATTAGTCAACCGGCAGCATCTCCAAATCTTTCAGCAACGCTTTCCACTCGGCGCTTTTGGCGTATTCGATGGCTGCTTTTATAATCGGGTCATCAGCGTTTTTGTTGTCGTAAACCAGCCCGAGGGCAACTCCGGCGGAGAAGCCTTCAACCGGCAGCAGATTGTAGAGCTGAAAGTTCGGCTTGGCGCCAAAACCGATGGCGTTGGCACCCAGCGGGGAGTTGATAAACTTAATGACCTCGTGGTCCCGTTTGATCACCTTATCGAATTTGACATTTTGAAAGAAGGGGTATTCTTGTTGCAGAATCGAAAGCAGTGCTTCTCCCGGCTCGCGGCCAACTAGTAAAACCGGCGCGTCGTTACCGCCTATCTGTTTCCAGTTGGTGACCTGCCGGGTAAATATCTGTTTCAGCTGGTCCAGCTTGATGACATGAGCATCTGCCTTAAGCCCGACGGCAAAAGCGATCGGCACCCGCCCAAGCAGGATTTCGCTTTTCCCCGGTGATTTTTCACCTGCAGTCAGGGGGCGACCGGTGCGACCGAACAGATACTTGTCGGAAGAGAGCAAACCCCCCTTGTGCTTAATCGACGAAGGCATGATCGAAAAGGTATAGTCTTTACACACTGGGTCTTTGCTGAAATGCTGAAAGAACAGTTCGGCCACCTTGGTGGAAGGGCCGGCACCGGCAACAATCTGATCATGGTGAGCCAAAGCTGCAAGCGGCCGAGTCAGGCTGATAACCAGCAGCAAGGCAGCAAGCAGAGCGGGTTTTTTCATAGTGCCTCCGGAACTCTTACGAGAAAGAGTTAATGTAGTGAGTCTCACAGATAGGAATGCAAAAATCAAGCACTCTTTTCTGCTGCCAGGAGGATTTTTACCCTACTGTAAATGAGCGCAACGGAAGTTACTCTTATTGCTGAACCTGATAGCCCTTGGCGGAAATGGCGGGGCGGTGTTTTAAAGCTCTTGTCGTTAGCGCCTTTACAGCGGTTATGAGCGAGCCTTTTATCAGGCCCGGGAAATAAATCGGCATTCGCGGGTGTCAAGTTTGACCTTTTCGCCGCTTTCCAGGTAACCAGGAACCTGAATCGTAATGCCGGTCTCCAGAACCGCCTCTTTGGTCTGGGCGGTGGCGGTGGCATTTTTCAGCGCCGGGGCGGTTTCGGTGACGGTCAACTCAATGACCTGCGGCGGTTCCAGGCTGACCACCAGTTCATTGAAAATTCCTAGGGAAACTTCGCCCCCTTCCAGCAGATAGCCTTTGACCGCTTCGTAAAGCTCGCCACCAATTTCGTACTGCTCATAGCTTTGCTGGTCCATGAAGACGCCCCGCTCGCCGTTCTCATAGAGGAATTGGCCTTTACGGCGAACAAAATCGGCTTCATCAAGCTTGTCGCCCGACTTGAAGGTTTTGTTTAAAACCTGGCCGCTGAGCATATTGCGACACTTGGTTTTGACCAGGGTATTGCCGCCACGCGCGGTGGGGGATTGAAAGCTGACATCGAGGACGATACAGGGAACATTATCCAGTTGCATAACCAGGCCGCGTTTCAGGTCGCTGGCATTTATCATTTTAAAACTCCTTGCTGTTTGGGGATTATCTGCGGGAAAAGAAGGACTTCTTCTGCGGGTCTTTGAGTTTCAGCAACGCCTTGATTTCCGAAAGCCGCTCCAGGGTGGCATAACGCCCTTTGGCGATAATCTCATCGGCGCGGCTGAAATCGGCCCAGTGGGTAATGCCGGCGGCGGGGCAGATCACCAGATCGGCCATTTTCAACTGCAGATTCGACAGCGCATAGCGGGTGGCGGCATCGGCTTGAAAAACGATATCCAGGCCACTGCTTGAATTGTCTGCGGCATTCTCTTCTCTCCCGACATCGACCGCTAAAACTAGATCGGCGCCCATTTCCCGGGCCGGGCCGACCGGTACCGCATCGATCCAGCCGCCGTCGACCAGTTTCATGCCGTTATGCTCAACCGGGGGAAGAATCCCCGGCAAGGCACAGGTGGCTGCGATTGCCTGGCGTAAGGGGCCCGATTTTAGAACCACTTCCTGACCGCTTTCCAGGTCGAGGGCGATGGCAGCAAAAGGGAGTTTCGTGTCCTCGATATTGATGTCTGGAAGTAAAAATTCGAGACTTTTATCGCGGGTTTCCTGGGAGACGAAAGAGATCATGGTCATCGCCAGGGTAAAGAAGATCTTTTTCCGTGCCAGCTGCGAAAAGCGGAAGAACAGCCCTTCGCCATCAACTTTGTTTTTGCGCTCAACGACAAAGTCGAGTCGTGCCTTGCGGAAGGTATCGCTCTGGAAAAATTCGATGATTTTATCGTGCAGCGGATCGATGCGTGGGTCGACCGCATACATTGCGCCGATGATTGCCCCCATGCTGGTCCCGGTAATGAGCTGGACCGGCACGTCAGCCTCTTCCAGTGCCTGGATTACACCGATATGTGCCAGACCACGCGCCGCACCTCCGCCCAAAGCCAGGCCGATCTGTTTTTTACCAAATAACTTGAGCATTTAGCTATCCACCTGCGGCTCGGTCATGAGTGGGGTCTGTTTGCGGTATGCCGTGCCTTGGAAGAGGGCGATTAATTGCTGCTGGTCATCGCTGATTCTGACCTGGTAGCTGCCCAGGCGGCGATTCAGAGACAGTTCTTCCGCTTCCGCGTAAAGCGTTCCGGCCATTGCTGCATTAATAAAGCTTGTCGAGGTATGTACCCCCATTGCCAACTGGCCATGGGAATTTGAGGCGACGGCAAAGGCAAAGTCCGCCAGGGTGAAAATCGCCCCGCCATGCACGGTCCCGGCGCCGTTCAGATGGCAGGGTTGGATGACCATTTTCGCTTTGGCCCATCCCGGTTTGGCGTCGATCAGTTCGATCCCAGCATGCTGGGCGAAACGATCCTGCTGACGAAAAAAATTGCAGATTTCTTTCACTTAGCTTCCTCCAGAAAAATTCAACCCCAGAAATTATCACCTCTGGATTTCTTTAACGGCAGCGGGTTGTGGACCTGATCGGCATGGTTGGCCTTGGCGCCACATTTGTTGCAGATCACGGTTGGCGCGGTGGAGCGCCTGTCGATCTCCTCCATCAGCCCTTTGGCTTTAAGCTGGCACATTTTCAATTCTTCGATGGGGCTTTGATCACTGACATCCGCCATGGGAACCCTCCTGATTCGGTGACTGAAGCGATGAGCATAGTAAAATCATAGCTGCAGTCAAGTGGATTCGGCAATGCACAGGCATCAAAAAGGAACTAAAACAGAGTTCCTGATTGGGGAAAATAGACTGCTCACGCAAAACTAATAATCGTAGAAACTCTGCTGTCAGCGGGGTTGCTGGATTTTTCCATAAATAACAGGATTTTAGGAAAAATCGCGATTGACGGGCAGGTTTCTGAGGAATAATATTGCTGTTTTTCAATGAGTTACACTTGCCAGCCAAGGACACCGAAAAATGTTGTACCAATGGATCAGTCGATTTTTCAGCAGCCGGGTGGATACTGCCGATCAGGTCAGTTGCCCGTTGCAGTTCAATCGTCGCTCGCGTCGAAGGCTGCTTTGGAGCAGCATTCTGACCCGCAACCAGTAAACGTTGCTGCTATAAAATAGTATTGCTAACGGGGCCATTAGCGAAATAGCCGATGGTCCCGTTGGTTTTTTTAGTACCTGAATCCGTGGGTAAAAGGTGGATGAATAGTGCAAGTGCTTGGATTGAATAAGCGATTCAAAAATCTGAGCTGCACCCAAAGGTTCAGCGGCGATTTTTGGAGTGCTTAGGCAATTCAATGGCTTGTGCTATTCGCCGCTGGATACTCACGGATTCAGGTATCACTTCAGTAGGCTCCAGAGCATCAGCAGCACAAAATGTCCCATTGGGCCAGGTTTGAAATGCCTGCGGTTGTTGGCCGGTTTGGCGGGTTTCGTCCTTTTCTGCGGTCGAAAAACACCATCCTCACCCTGCTCATATGGTGCGGAGCGTTTTTCCTTTTCCAAATGATAATAAAAACTGAAGTCCGGCCTTTTTGCTGTCCGTTGCGGCTTTGTTTTCTGTGCAGCCCTTACTCCGGGCTCTGGTTTCGCCGCCGGTTGTTCGGTTGGGCCGAAAAGGGCATCGAGCAGCGAATCGACAAACCGGTTGAACTTCTGCTGCGGATCTTCAGGGTTTGTCCCCCTGGCGTGAGCTTTGGAAGCTGCTTGCGCTGCCTGCTCTTTCGCCAGCTGTTCGGCATCATATTCGGCCCGCAGTTTGGGATCCGCGAGAATCTGGTAGGCAGCGTTGATCTGACGAAATAGATCGGCAGAAGCTTCACAGCCGTGGTTGGTATCGGGGTGGAAACGCTTGGCCAAGCTGCGGTAGGCAGACCTCAGGCGGTGCTGGTCAGCATCGGGGGGCACTCCGAGCAGCCGATAATAATTGATGGCCATCGACAAGGGTCCTCATTCATTTGGGTTCCCTCCATGGAGCGAAGGTGACCCCACCCCATCCATGTGGCAGGGGAATCCATTAACTTATCGGCCGTTGGTGCCAGGGTCTTTAATTATGTTTTGGGCTTGTTGATGCCCTCCCCCGTGCGGGGGAGGGGGATTTTATTCAAACTTCGATCTCGGAATGATTCAGCCGTGCTGGAAGCTGACTTCGACATCCTGTCGGTGAGCCGGATCGATTTCCCAGAGTTTGCGGCTGGTAAAGTTAAACAGTCTGGCAATGATCAGGTCTGGGAACTGATCGAGGCGGGTGTTATAGATTGTCACTGAGGCGTTGAACAGCTCGCGGCGATCGGCGATCTGATCTTCCAGTTCGCTGATCCGGTTGCTCAGTTGACGAAAACTGGTATCAGCTTTCAGGTCAGGATAGCGTTCCACCACCATGAACAGCGATTTCAAGGTGTCGGTCAGCATACTCTGTGCTTGTAGTTTCTGTTCTTCGGTATTGGCCGTATTGATCTGCGAGCGTGCCTTGATAACCGCTTCAAGGGTTTGCTGCTCGTGCTGCATGTAGCCTTCGCAGACCTTGATCAGTTTCGGCAGTTCATCGTAGCGCTGCTTCAATAAGACGTCGATGTTGCTCCAGTCCTGGTTGATGTTGTTTTTCAAGGCGACAAAGCCGTTGTAGATGATGATCACGTAAATGATCAGCCCCAACAACAGCAGCAGTAGTACGCCAAGGACAATCCAGCCGGTCATAGTGCCTCCTTCGAGTCAATGTGTGGTTTTAGGTAAAAAATAAGTAAATACCCCAGCCGGTAGCCGCCGCCGCGCCGATAAACAGCGGGATGGTGTAGGCGGCATAACGGCTGGTCAGGTGTTCCTCCGAGTGGGTCTCGGCAATGATAAAGGGACAACCTTTCTGCTTGCCGATCACCACATGCTCTTCCTGTTTTTTACGCTGCTGCTTCGCTTGAAGCGATTCGTGCAACACTTTTTCTTCTACCGCAGCGCGGGCGGCCTCCCATTCATCCTGGCTGATCTTGCCGTCGCCGTCACTATCGAACTGTTGTAAATCTTGCGGATTGCGCTTCAGTTCACGCAGGGCTTCTATTTTGCGCTCCTGCAGGGTCGGCCCAGCCTCGCGCTTAATCGCAGCGAAACCGAGCACGTAAAGCAGGGTGCCTTCAACGATGATTTCCTCGAGCCATTTTTCATCGGCGTCATCATCGATTCGCAGAAAGCCGACCTGGCCCGGAGTCCCTTCCTGTTTGGTGCCAGCCCGCACCCGACAGTTGGCGGGATCGACCTCGACCCGGCCGGTTTCATCGGCAAGCATAAAAGGGACGTTGTCGCTGCTGCTGATGCTATTGACCTGCCATTGATTATTGCGCCGGTGGTATTTGGTCAAGCGATAAAAGACGCAGGGGGTATGCGACATCGGTGACAGCAGCGCGTACTGGCGAATCGCCTTGCCTTTGACCTCGACCATCCCCATCGCCACCGAGCGCACCTTGCTGGTCGGGGTGTTTTCTACCTGGCGCTTCAGCCTGACAAAATAAAAGCCGCCCCAGAACATCAGGCTGGCCAGTCCAATCGGTATCAGGCCGGTTCTAAAGGCTACGCGGAAGAAATCGCGCAGGCTCTGGCTGTCGACTTCAAACAGGATCAAGATGCCGACACCGGCCAAGGCCCCGGCGCTGCCCAACCAGAATCCGGGTTTTTTCCAGAGGCCGCCATGATTTGGCAGGGGAGGCGCTGGCAGACCAGGGTCGGCAGTGTCTGGTACTGTCTGCCGCTGTTGCTGGTCCGCCTGGTGGATTTCTTTACTGATCTCTGTGGCGATCGGCAGCACCTGTTCAAACTGCTCATTGGCGGCCAAGCTCGGATTCTGCATCAGCAGCGCTGCCGCAACCCTGCCGGTCAGTTCTGTGGGCTCATTACAGTCTGCGGCTTCAACCGGTCCAACCCGGAGTATATCAGCCAGCAACCAGCCATAGCGAGTTAGGCTGAGCAGGTTTTTGCGTTGCACATCGGGATCGCCATCAGTCCCCTGTTGCAGTCTGCAGCCGGGCAGGTTAACCAGGCCGAAGTCAGTCTGCAGGTGGAAATCTCCAGCGTATTCTTCGGTTAATTTGAGCAGCTGGTCAAGATTCTGCTTACTGCTGGTCGTGGCGCGCTCACCCAGCCCCTTGTGATCGAACTTGCCGGGGAAAACCCGTACGCCGTCGATGATCTGCTTGCTGTCGTCGAGCAGGTAGATATCGAGTAACGGTTGATTCTGCAGGATAGTCTTGTAGGTCTTGTGGTCTGTCAGGTGGCGCAAGTCATCCTGGCCGCGATAGGCGTTACTGGAAAGTAGCTGTTTGACACTCTGCTCCGCCAGGCGGCCGGACATTTCAGCAAAAACCGCAAGGATGTTCGCGTCCCTGGGAATTTCCAGCAGCTTCTTTTGGCTGTTGAAAGTGAGTTTGTCCTGGGTAATCTGCAGCCCCAGCAAGCGGGATGGGGCAAACTTTGCTGGGCTCGGAGTTAACAGCCAGTGGCGGTAGCCGTGCTGCTGTAACAGTCCGGAGATCGGCTCCAGTTGTGCCCTTGGGCCTTGCCTCAGCAGTGACAAACCGCGACCGACCAGCCGTTGACGGCACTGAAAGCTGTCGAGCTGGTGTTTCTTTACCAGCTCTTTGAGCAGCTCTGGAAGCTTATTCGAGGCGCGTTGCTGTTGTTCGACAATCAGGTAGTCGGTTTGGTTCATGAATCTCTACGTAGCTAGGATTATAGATTTTGTTAATCTAACTGTATCCAGTAATCACGGCAAGTAAGAATCTAGAAAAACTTTAATTTGATGTAGAAACCTGTCAGGCAATATAGCGGTAGACGGTCAGTAATCAACCTTTCGACTTGGATTTAGATGCTTGACCCTGCTGACTAAGTTTCCGATTTCATCAAGTATTTCATTTTTTTTTGAGTCAATTCGACATGATTTTCGGAGAATTTTCAGAAATCCGCAGCAGCAGAAAATTAAGTAATATAGAGGGTTAGTCGGAAATTTTTTTACGCAACCCTTTGATTTGTGCGCGCCGGGATTTTTGCTCTAGACGCTTCTGTTTGGAACTTCTGGTGGGGCGGGTTTTTTTGCGGGTTTTTCTGGGAATCAGGGCTGCTTGAATCAACTTCTGTAGGCTGCTCAGCGCCGCGAGGCGATTCCGCTCCTGGCTGCGGCTTTGCTGCGCTTTGATCACTACAGCACCATCTTTGCTGATGCGATGGTCCGTGGTTGTCAGCAGCAGTATTTTGAGCTCCTCCGGCAAAGACGATGCATGAATATTGAAGCGCAGGTGGATGCCGGTCGAAGTCTTATTGACATGCTGACCACCGGCACCCTGGGCGCGGATGGCGCCGAGTTCGATTTCGCTTAGTGGCAGGATAATCCGGTTGGAGATGAAGAGTTCTTTCATGCGGCCATCCTGCCATATTTCTAGCAGAAAAACAGCCTTGGAAACTTAGTCCGAAGGCTAAAGCGTTGCGCGATGAACTGATTTTGAGGAGGGGCCGCTTTGGGCCTGATCGATCCACAAAAGTGTAATTCTGCAGGCGCTACTCGTTATCGCGATTCACTGTCTCTTTGCTGAACGCCGGCAAGCAGACAGAAATATATTCGGCCCCCTGTTCGCCAGGACTGCTGTAACGGACCCATTGGCCGGAGCGGGTGATGATCGTCTGGCCGGCATGGACGTCGATGGTTTCCGTCGGCGTGGTGACCCGCAGCATCCCTTGTAGAACCACCGTGTATTCGTCAAACTCAGGGCGCTGCCCCGGTTCTTCCCAGCCAGCGGGGCTCTTCATGCGGGCGATGCTCAGCTCTTCAGTTCCCGAATTGACTCGACCGATGTATTCCTCGATCTGTTTTGTCTGGTTGCCAGCTGCTGTGACGATGGTCGGTTGTTTGATAATTGTCGGCATGCGGTCTCCTTTTGCAGAACGATTGAAATCGCGTCTATTGCAGCTGCAATGTACCTAAATTCTTTGTTAGCTCCCCCCTTCCAGGAAATGGTAGCAGGGGGAAAACGTCCGCGCAAGTGCTACTCGTGCGCAGCGCCAAATGCACCGAGAAAAGCAAACTCTTAGCGAAGCCGGTTTTTCAAAACTCTAGGAGGCTGTCGGGCTATTCGGGCCGAAGCGAAAATTTGGATGTTTGAGACCAGATTTTGGCTCGTTTGAGAGCTCATAGCTGTAGCTATGGGCCGAAAAGGAGCTGGAATCTGGGCCAACCAGTCAAATTTGCAGCCGGCTCATGGATAGTCCGACAGTCTCCTAGGCGAATACGCTGAAATGTTCCAGTAAATTTAGTCAGTAGTGGGCATAGAGCACAGTTCCAGGAGCGAAATCAGACCAAGATAGAATTACGCTGATTAATTTTCCTCTGGATTAGATTGCGCATGATTCTTTCCGCGTTCAGAGCTCTCTTCTTCCTCAGCTGCGTATCTTTTCTCAGTGGAAAGGTGTAACATGTGAATTAGTGCGTCTACCTGAATTTATTCTTTCACGCTCTAACACCGCCCTTCAAGCCGTCCGGAGATGATGCTACGGAGTGAAGAGAATTGTGGACGCGCCAAATGCTGTCAAGCCTGCCCCTTAGATTCCAGCGATCTCCCTGGGTTTTATTGGCCAACTCTTGGCTAATCCACGTGAAGGGAGTATCAAATATGCAGAATCCTAAGCTTTCCGCTGGTGATCCGATTCAGGCGCGCTGCACCAAGTGCCGTAAAAATTCCGACCATATTCTCGTCAGCCTGGCTGATGAGGCACCCGAACAGGTGCAATGTACACTCTGTAGTCGGCAACACAAGTACCGGCCGCCGACAACGCCAAAAAAGCCCGGCGTGAAAAGAGCCCTGAATCTGAAAGATGCCGAACGCCAGGAATGGAGCACGCTGCGGCCGGGCATGGACAATGCCAAGGCCAGCGACTATTCCATGACTGCAGCCTATAAAGAGAAGTCGCTGATCAATCACCCGGTTTTCGGCCTTGGTCTGGTGCAGCGGGTGGTCGGCACGCAAAAAATTGAGGTTCTGTTTGAGGATGGCAGAAAAATACTCCGCTGCCGATGAATACGCTTGCTACAACGGAGAATTTTCCCCAGAGAACCCTGAAAGGTCAGGTCCTGGAGTATGAATGGAAAGAGCTATTTATGGACAAGTGTAATCAGTGTGAAGATCAGTCCGACAAGACCAGCAGCGGAAAGCCGCATGAATCTTTGGTGAAAATTGATGAACAGCGAGTATTTAAAGGCAGGAATGCTCGCTGTTTCGAGGAGCAGGACTATCAGTGCTTGAATTGCGAATCGAAATTCACTTGGAGCAGCAATAAAAACGATCTGGCCTGGACTCTTTGGCAGGGATGATCAGGCGCTGTTAGCAGGCCAGAAGAATTATTCTTCTTCATCAGTTCCCTGGGGCTTCTCTTCTTGTTTGCGTTTCTTTTTTTCTTCCTTTTTGGCCTGCTTAGCGATTTCCTTCTGGCGCTTTTCATAGCCGTAATTGGTTTTTCTGGCCATATGGTGGGTTCTCCTTATGTTGGACTGCACATAGAGCAATTTGGGCGATCTACTGCAATGCTGAAAATAAAAGAGCCCCACGAGAAATCGCGGGGCTCTTTTACTGATATATGCAAAAAATTAAATCTTGCGCACGTCAGACGACTGAGGGCCCTTTTGGCCTTGGGAGACCTCAAAGCTTACCCGATCGCCTTCGGCGAGAGATTTGAAACCGTCGCCTTGAATTGCTGAAAAATGGACGAACACGTCAGCGCCATTGTCCTGCTCGATGAAACCGAAACCTTTAGAATCGTTAAACCACTTTACTGTACCTTCTGCCATTCTCTTCTCCATGTTCCCCGCTGGGGGATTTTTTTGTGCAAGTTCGCTCACCCTAAAATAAAAAACACAGACCGAATCGGGCCTGTGTTTTCGAACCACAATCGACACCTTGTCAATGCGGCGAGTGAGAAAATAATTACACAAACTTTCTTAAGTTCGTAGAACCTAGCATGGTCAGCTTTTGATAAGCAAGGATATTAAATTTTTTCTCGTCTAAATCATGTCAGGGTAATTGCTGGCAAATCAACGTATTGCTTCTCTTAAGGCCTGCCTTGAGGCCTTGTCCACCAGGGAAAACAGTCGGTCAATGGCAGTTTTTTGTTTCGCAGGCTTATGCCCAGTCAGTTTAATCAATTCAAAATTCAGTTGGTCGGTCAGCCGATAAAACTCCTGATAAAGCTGAATGTTGTTGAGGTATCGGTTTTTCTTTGAACGAAAATGATGCTCATCTAACCGAGCGTGTCTTTTCGGCAGGTCGAAAATGGTTTGCGAATCGGTATAGACAATCAGCTTACGCTCTGACACTTGAATTTCACGGAGCGCCCATAACAGTGTCTGCAGTTCCAGTTTCGTCGAAGATGTCTGCGCAAAGCGCTTCAGTTTTACCTGTGCTCGCAATTCATCCAACGAAAGGTCAGGTTCTGTCACCGCGAGATAGGCCCCATAGCCGATTTTTAATTGGGGGTCCACACTGCCATCTGTCAGGAGGATCAGTTCATGCATAAAAATGACTTTATTTCGGGGGAGGAGTCAGGTGCGTTGTCGCAGCAGGTAGCGGGCGGCGTACCAGAGGAGCATGATCAGGGCAATCAACGGCAATGCCGGGATAAAGAGGCCGGTTGTCTGCGCCAGCAGGGCTGCGAAAAAGAGTGCCGCCACTGAGACCGGCAGGTAACATCCAATCCGCCCTTGACGGGCCAGATTCTCACCGGCTGTCACGAGCAGGTTGTCGTTTACCCCGTGGTGCCGGGCGACAATCGCGAAGAAAACCACCATGATCCAGTCAGAGATACCGAAAACCGGGGCCAATCCACCCGGGCCGGGGAACGCAAGCTTTACCAGAACCATATCGATGAGCGGCGGCGGGCCCTCAGGTGTCAGATAGAATTGTTCGATCTCCCGCGTGAAAGTGGCGGTTGGGCCGTAGCTCCAGCTGGCGAAGTCAGCCAGCGTCATAACAATGCAGATCGGAGCAAGCTCCCATAGTCGCTGGACATATCTGGCCAATGCGGCGCCGATGAGGGTTGCGACCAGCAGCAAAAGGCCCGACTTGATTCCGGCGAGTAGCGGCTGCCAACCGCCGCTTGTGGGCAGCTGGTTTATCAGCCAGATACTCAACATCAAGGTCATTCCCCAGAAGAGATAAAAACCGCGGCTGCGTTCTTCTGGGTGCAGCAGCAGGGCAGGCAGGAGCAGTTGGGCGGCGGCGTAAAGTTGCAGGGCGATAAAAACACCGGACAACCAGGGCGCGACCGTTTCAATCAGGCCTCCGATCGATCCGAGGCCGAAGACTGCGCAGCTCCACAGCATGTGGCTGGCGATCAGCAGGCGGATCAGTCGCTGGTTCGATTTGCTGAAAGTGATGAAGGGATGGTTCGACATGACCCTATTGATTCCTTGCTTGATCTGAAGTGGATGTCTTTGACGTACTGGGATATTGAAGCGCAACGGTTACGAAAATGTACGCTAAGCATTATCGCCCCAACATTCAACAAAATAAGCCTTCTGTTGAATGTTGGGCTTCCCAGGGGTAATGACCGGATAGCTACTGCGGCAGTTTGCCAGCACCGAAAACAATCATCACTAGAACCAGGAAAATCAACAGCACTTGGGTTCCAAGCTCAAACACATTTCGCTCCTTTGCTTATCGGTTTGACGGCGGAGTGCGCAGCAATATCAGCTCCACCTTTTCACCTGGTGTTAGGTCCGGACCGCCGATCGGCATCGGCAGCAGCGCGTTGGCGCCTTCGATGCTGCGCGCCTGTCCCGACCCCTGGCGATCCGGGACCGAAACCTGATAACCATCTTCTGACCAGAAACAGCGGCACCAGAGAAAGGATTGCCGTTTGTCACCACCTTTGACGTCATTCTGCAGGCAGGCGATACGGCTTATTGGCTGCACCTGGGTATGCCCCGCCAGTCGCCGCAGAGCTGGCCGGACAAAGAGTTCAAAGGTGGCCGCGGTTGCGGCCGGGTTGCCCGGCAGGCCGAAGCAGGGTTTGTCGTCAAGTGTGCCGAACAGCACCGGCTTGCCCGGCTTGATGGCGACTTTCCAGAACTTGCGCTGAAAGCCCCGCTGCACCAGGGTCTGCTGCACCAGATCCTTTTCCCCGACCGAGACGCCGCCGGTGGTCAGCAGCAGATCGGCGTCCTTTGCCTGATCAAGCAGTCGGTTCAGATCCCCCTCGTTGTCCTCCCCGATTCCCAGCGCCAGCGGGGTAGCGGCACACTCGCGAATCCGGGCGAGCAGGTATTGCAGGTTCGAATTGACAATCTGCCCCGGCCCCGGTTCCTGCCCCAGTTCGACCAGTTCATCTCCGGTGGAAAAGATCGCCACGACCGGCTTCGGTACGACTGCCACCGTAGCGATCCCGGCTCCAGCCAGCAGACCAATTCCACCGGCGGTCAGGCTGGCTCCGGCCGGTAATAATTCTTCGTTTGCGTTGTATTCCTCGCCCCGGTAACGGGCATGCTGTCTTGTATTGACCTCTGTCTGCAGCAGCAAACGGTTCTCGCTGATTTTCGTATCCTCGACTGGGATCACTGTGTCGGCTCCGTTCGGCAGCGGCGCACCGGTGGTGATCTGGATCGCCTCTCCCGGCTGCAGGTTGCCGTTAAAAGGGTGCCCGGCGAACGACCGGCCGACAATCCTGATGCCCTCTGGCGCGGGTAAACTCCCGGCAGCCAATGCAAAGCCGTCCATCGCCGAGTTGTCCCAGCGCGGCATGTCCCAGCGGGCCAGAGCCGGGGCGGCCAGAACCTGTCCGTGTGCCTCCTGCAAGGGCAAATCCTGCGGTTCAAGCGGTGACACTGTTGCAATGATCTGTTGTAGCGCCTGTTTGTAGGTCAGCATGATTTACTCCTGAAAGTTTTCGATGCGCGCTTCCCGCGCTTTGAAGACCGCCCAGATCCGATCTCCTGCTTGTGGCTCGCCGAGGGCCTGGTAGCCGCGATAACTGAGTTCGGCGACCAGCTTGTCCTGCTCTTCCATGGTGATCCGAACCCGGTCGCCGAGGATAACAACGTCAAGGATATTACCGTGCAGGTGATTCCGCGGGCTCCCCTCCGGCAGTTGATGATAGAGGGCGATATCCCAGGGATAAACCGTCAGGCAGCCCGGTCCATGACACACGCTTTCGAACGGAGCGATAAACCGTGTGCCCCCAGAGCTGATAAAAACCGTCTTCCCATCCATCTCTTGCACCTGTCCGGGAATGTAGTTGACTCCGACGAACCGGGCCACAAATTCCGTGGCCGGTTCTTTCAGCAGCTGATGGAAGCTGCCCTGCTGAACGATCCTGCCATCCTCCATCACCGCAATCCGCTTACGGAAGAAAGCGACATCTTCAATGTCGTGGGTGACCAGGAGGGTCGGGGTCTGCAGCTCGGTCAGGATATTTCTCAACCAGTGGCGGATTTCATTGCGGGCGGTCGGATCGAGAGCCGCGGTCGGTTCGTCGAGCAACAATAACTGCGGTCCGACAGCCAGCGTGCGGGCCAAGGCAACCTTCTGTTTTTCTCCGCCGGAGAGCACCCTGACCTGGCGGTTAGCAAGATGGCCGATCGCCAGCTTTTTGAGCAGCCGGTCAATCTTCTCGCCCCGGGTCGCAAGCTTTACCCCGTTCATTTTCAGGCCGAAGCCGATGTTTTCCTGCACATTAAGGTGCGGGAATAGCGCCAGATCTTGAAAAACCATTCCGATGCGACGCTTCTCTGGCGGGAGTGTCAGCTTTCGGGTACTGTCGAACAGAACATGCCCCGCCAGTTCGATCAGGCCAGATGCTGGCTGGGTCAGTCCCGCGAGCAGACGCAGCACACTGCTTTTACCGGTCCCGTTTGGACCGAGCAGGACGGCTACGCCAGGTGGAACAATGAGTTCCAGGTCGATAGCGAAGTTTGGGAGCGGATAGTGCAGCCGGCAGCGTAAATCACTCATCGGTTGACTCCCGCGGCCCCAAAATACGGGCGATCGCCAACAAAACCAGCGATATGCTCAAGAGTAATGTCCCGAGCGTGAACGCCTGCCGGGGGTCTGACTCAAAGGCGCTGTAGATCGCCAAAGAGAGGGTCTGGGTACGACCGGGTAGGTTGCCGGCAAACAGGATGATCACGCCGAACAAGCCGACGCCCTGCGCCAAGGCCATCACCGTTTCAGCAAACAGCCCCCGTTTGACAACCGGCAGCGCCACATGCCAGAAGGCCTGCCGAGGTGAAGCACCGAGCAGCAAGGCAGCTTCTTCCAGCTTCGGGTCGATGCTTTCGAACAGCAGGGTGCAGCGGCGAACAAAGAACGGCGTGACGACAAACAGGGTGCCAACGACAACCGCCGTCAGAGTGAACGGGATGCGCAGATTGAATGCCGACAGCAGGTCTCCGGTCAGTCCCCGGCGGCCAAAAGCGAGTAACAGCGCCAGGCCGGCGACAACCGGCGGCATCACCATCGGCAGTTCCAGCAGGATATCCAGAGCGCGCCGTAAGCGCCCCGTGCAGCGCGAGAGCCCATATGCGGATGGCAGCCCCAACAGCAGGACGAAAGGAAAAGCAATCACCGATGACAGCAAGGTAATCCAGAGGGCGCTGAGAATCTCTTTATCACTGAGAATCTTTGGCAGAGCAGACCAGTCGGTGTTAAAAAGCAGCGCTGCCACCGGCAGCAGCACCGACGCCGCGACGGCGGTCTGCCGCGCCGTGCCGCTGAGCAGGAAGGCATAGAAACTGTCCGCCTCTTTTGCGGCATTCGCGACCTTGGCCAGCGGATATATTGCGACCGGAGCGTAGCGCTCGGGCAGCTCGGTCGCCTGGAGTTGCCGACCCTTTTTGCTATTCAGGTCGGTCCGGTAAACGATCCCGGCGTCAACTTCGCCGAGCTGGAGTTTGGCGATGATCGCCTTGAACCTGTTCTCTTCGGAGACGATGTTGGCTTCGATCCTCTGTCGTAAGTCTTTACCGATATCCGGGTCGGCAGCCAAGCGGTCAAAAAATTTCCGAGTGTAATAGCCGATCGGGACTTGAGGGTTGCCGATGGCCAGCAGTAAGCCGGGCCGGGCCAGATCAGCAACCTCCTTTATCTGCCCTTTCAGATCACTGCGGGCGACAATCAGCAGACGGTTTGTCAGCATCGGCTGGACATCTGTCAAAAGAGTCTGCCGCTGCAAGCGTTCGACCAGTTGCTGGTTTGCCGAAATGAACAGGTCGGCCGGCGCCCCCTGTTCGATCTGGGTCGCCAGTGCCTGGCTGCCGGCAAAATTCAGCTGCACCTGGATTGTTGGGTATTCTGCCTGGTAGAGACGCACCACTTCCCGCAGTGATTCCTGTAGAGAGGAGGCGGCGAAGACCGACAATTCACTGCTTTGAGCCGCGGTGGAGCTGAGCAATAGCAGGCTGCAGAGGAGTATCCAGAGCTTGTTTTTCATGATGTTTCGAACACCTCTTTAAACCAGGCATCGGCAGCGCGATTAACTTGATTTCGAAGATTGGCAAAAGAGCTGAGTAACTGCAACGCCTCATCTGTCAGGCGGGTTTCGCCGCCACCTTTGCCGCCGCTGCGGCGCTCCAGCAATGGATAGGGTGCATGCTTCTCCATCGCCTCAAGTTGCGACCAGGCTTTGCGATAGGAGATTCCCAGCCTTTTGGCGGCGGCATTGATCGATCCCGCGTCCGCAACTGCTGACAGCAGCCGGTAGCGTCCATCCCCCAGAAAGGGATGCCCATTCCATTCCAGCCAGGTCTTCGACCGTACACGGAAATCGCTCATGTCAGATACCTTGCTACGATCAGATCGCAGAGTCCAGATGCGTCGTTGATATCATACACCGGCACATCCAGTTCCAGCGGGCTGTCGGAGGCGACGGCGAACAGGGACGGATCCTGTTCCTCGTCCCGGCAGAGCAACCGCTCGCTGCGCTCTTTGCGATGCACTTCAATCTTCGGCATACTGCTGCGTTTGAACCCCTCAGTCAGAACAATGTCGAGATCCCCGCAGTATTCAGCGATCGTGGCAGTCAACGACGGTTCCTGATCCTCGGGATTCTGCTTGACCATGGCGACTTTCGCCGGCGAGGTGATCAGCATGGTGTGGGCCCCAGCCTGGGTCAGCCGCCAGGAGTCCTTCCCTTCGTGATCGATTCTGAAGCTGTGGGCGTCATGCTTGACGGCGCCGACTCGGTAACCGCGACTTTTCATTTCGGCGATCAGTTTTTCCAGAAGGATCGTTTTGCCGGTGCCACTTTTGGCGACGATGGAGACAACGGGTGGGGTCATCAGTTCATTCTCCTTGAGTGCAGCGAGTTGTTCAGGTGTATTGATGTTGATGAGTGCACGGCGCCAGCCGACCGGAAGTTCGGGAGGGTCGAGGAAGCGGATGGCGATGCGCTGATAAAAATCGTAGATGCGATATTGCCCGTTACGCAGCATCGACTCCATCTGCAATAGGCAGTTCTTGTGATAGAGGGCAAAAACCGGTTCGTAGCCTTCCGGGGTGCGAGGGACCACCGCATCGACGCCGTCCCGGTTCGCCAGCAGGCGTTTGACAATTTCCGGGTCCGGGTAGGGCATATCGCAGGGAGTGACAAAAATCCAATCGGTTTCGGCTGCACGCAGGCCGGTATAAAGGCCACCGAGGGCGCTGCCGGGATAAAGGTCGGCAATTGCAGAAATGCCGGGCCGGACAAGGTCCAGTCGGTCTCCGGCAATAAGAATCCGCTTGAAAAACGGCTCCAGCAACTGCCGGGAGCGCTCGAACAACGTCAATCCGTTCAGTTCCAGCAGAGCCTTGTCCCGGCCCATGCGCAGACTTTTTCCACCTGCCAGCAAGACGCCAGTAACATCCGGATAGAGGGTGGATTTGTTTTCGATGTGCGAATCTTGCATAGCGACATCTCTTTAAAACCCCCTTGCGGGGGCTTTAAAGCCTTTTTTGACTAGGACTTGTTATTGAAACTCCGGATGTAGAACACCTTCGGCCTGGTTCCTTTTTCCGGCAGCAGCACTGTCGGTTTATAGGATTTCAGCAGTTTGACGATTTCGCTCTTCGGGTCATTCAGGTCACCAAAAATGCGCGCATCGACAGGACAGGCAACAACACATGCCGGTGCCATCCCGTCTGCAACTCTGTGGTGACTTACGAGACAGTTCAACCAATCATCAAATTCCTATGGATATACTGAAAGCTTAAGGCAAGTCATCCCTTGTCAGATTTAATCCAGGCCATTGCCGCTTCTTTTTCTTCAAAAGGAAAGTGACGAATCTTTGCCTGGACAAAATGGCTGGAGATCCGTGCCATGATCGCCAGAAATCCGCTGTTTGTGACTTCGGCGACTTTTTCAATCCTCTGGTGATGGTTTTTGATGAATTTCAGATGGGACAGAAAAGCCGCAAGGTTGTCCCAGCCCGGGAAACTCTCGGTGTGAATCATTAAGCCCCTTAAATTGCCTGCCTGCTCAATGTAAGGATCGATCTCGCTCCTTAATATCTCGAAGTCTTTTGCCTCCAGAGGGGCTTCGGGAGTAAGCACGAGGATGCTCTCATCTCTGAACAAGTCATGTTTCAGCATCTCTTCCTCCCTGTCTTTGGGTGACTTCAGAACCTCCAGGGCGTTTCAGAAGGAATAAGATCGGCGGAGCCGAAAGCACTTCAGTCAGTGTTCTGGTATCAGGAGCGACAAAACGCCGTCCTGTGGAACTCCTTAACTGGCGACTCTGAGCAAGCCGTTGTCAATGTGCCTTGTTTTTGAGGATGCGGCGAACCGATCGGCTACACTCTTGCCACTGATACCACTGGGAAGGGTGAGAAGTTTCATTTTCGGACCTTGCCTTAGCATCCCCCCCATGCAAAATACCCTCCGGGGCCGACCATTTTGGAGCCCAGACCCGGATATTGTTTAGGGTTTGTTCTGTTAATGCCATTTGCTTACTCGATCCTCCGATGAAATGTGCTACCCACCAATCTGGGACATCTGAAACTGCGCTTGCGGTTTTTCATGCCAGGTGAGTTGATGTTTTTCGTTCTTAAGATTCGCACATTGATAGAAGGCTTTCTCCAGTTCACAGCGATCGCCTGTTTGCAGGGCCGGCTTAAGGTCAATTTCCTGTTTGGCAAAAAGACAGCCTCTGAGCATGCCTGTTGACGTCACCCGGATGCGGTTGCAATCAGTACAGAAATGATTCGACATGGGGGTGATAATGCCCAATGAACCAACAGCTCCGGCAATTTTGAAATTTTGAGCCGGGCCGGATAATACATTTCGCGTCATCGGTATAAGGCTGTGTCTATTGGTAACGATATCAAATATTTCTTTTCCGGAGATAGCCAGCGAGTTGTATTCGCTTTGAGCTGTCGAGGGCATATATTCGATAAAACGAACCGAGTAGTTTTTTTCCATCGTCAGATTGGCAAAATCAAGTATCTCATTATCATTGATGCCCCGCATGACGACCATGTTCAGTTTGATAGCAAAACCAACTCGTTCTGCAGCATCGATTCCCCTTAGAGTGTCCTTCAGTTTTCCACCACGGGTGATGTCAGAAAACTTATTTGCAGTTAAAGAATCTATACTGATGTTGAGCCGCTTGACACCCGCTTCTTTGAGCTCTTCTGCCATTCCAGGAAGGAGCACTCCATTGGTGGTCAAGGTGAGTTCTTTAAGTCCTGGTAGTCCCGATAACTGGTTTAAAAAGTGGATGAGTCCTTTTCTGATCAATGGTTCCCCGCCGGTTATTCTTATTTTCTCAACACCAAGGGCGACAGCAGTGCCGGCAACTTGATACAGTTCTTCATAGCTCAGGATATCTTGATGGGTCAGCTTGGGGACTCCTGTCGCAGGCATGCAGTAGTTGCAACGCAGGTTGCAGCGATCGGTGACTGACAATCGCAGATAGTTTATTTTTCTGCCGAAAGGATCGGTCATGTTCATTTATCTTTGCCTCTTTTCCACTCATGCTTGCTGGAGATGGTTCTCATGGTGTCAGAATCGGCCTTCGTTTCTGAACCTCTTGTGCGAGCCGGGAGTTGCAGAAGTATGGCTTCTGGCCTACTGCCGGCAGCAAGGTGTTCGGTTCCTGCCGGGATATGGAGGCCAAACGGATGGCGGAGGTTTCCGACCAGTCCTCGCCGGCCATAGGCAAGCAACAAATCCAAACCGACGCCCCCAAGTGGCATGACCATCGGTAGCTCTTCACTGATTTGAAGCTCTTTAGCATTATAGTTGGTCAACATGTCGTTGCCTCGGTAGGAGAAAACCATGCTTTTGTAAGATGGCTCGAGCCGGCTGGCCGAACAGGAATTTTAAAAAAAGATCTGCCAATTTTTGATTTTCTGCTCCATTGAGTTCAGCAATTAAATAATTCGCGGTTGGACTACTGGCTGGTGGTAATGAGATTTCAAGCAGTTTCGCTTTTAGGTTGGGAGAGATGTCGGTTGCATAGACGATTCCGGCATCGACTTCACCAAGAGCGACCTTGGCAACAATAGCTTTTACGTTTATTTCTTCACTGACCACATTGGTAAAAAAATCATCTACGAATCTGGCGCCGTAAACAGGATTTACGCTGAGATTTTTCATTAGTTGACGTGTGTAGAGACCGATCGGAACATGGTTGCCACCAATGGCAAGTAACCGTTTGGGGCGTGCTGTATCGTGAATATTTGAAATAAGATTCCTTGCGTAGTCGGATACAATTAACTTCAATTTATTGTGGGCAAATAAATATGGCGTGTTCGTTATTTGTTGGCGAGTCAATGCCTCCATCACGCCGGGATTCGCCGAAGCAAATATATCAGCTTTGGCTCCTTGCTTAATTTGCGTACTGAGAAATTGGCTTCCTGCAAAGTTGAATATTATTTTTTCACCAGGGTACTGGTTTTGAAATGTATCTCCCAATTCGATAAAAGTTTCAGTTAAGGAAGATGCGGCAAAAAAACGTAATTCTCCGGCATTACAATTTGGAGTCGGGGCACCCGGAACCATGAGGAGGAGCAGTGACAGCAAGCAAAAATACAGCGTCTTTATTTTTGCGTTGGAAAGCAAAGTGAAGTTGCTAAATATAATCATTGTAATCACCCTACCTCAATTCAAAGAAAGCTTGTCCGGCTCCACAACAGGGAAAGGTGTTGGGCTTGTTGCTAAAAGCTTTGTGCCTATTTCTTATCACTTCCTTCCGATTCTTCATGGAAGGACTTTCCTGAAGGAAGAAGCCGTTTCATCTCCTGATAATGGAAAGATTTCCGATGAACCTTTCCCCAGGACATCGCTGGAATTTCCTCGTGACAGACGATACAGACGCCCGTCTGTTCGACGCGGTCTCGCATTTCTTTGGGTAGCGGTCCCGACAGGGGCCAGTGATGGCCAACGGTTTGCACCTGTTTGTCTTCTCTGGTCACAACCTGGTCAAGATCCATGGGAAGTTCCGGAATCGGTGGGATCTGCAGCCGGGCATTTTTACTGACAATTTCTCCCTGCGCCGTGGCCAGATCAACATAAACACCTTTTACGTAGGATTTCATGTACCGCCCATCGTGGGTGCCGTAACCCAGGGCCTTGGTGCTGCCATGGCATGACATGCAGCTGCGGGCTTCGCGAGCTATGGTATGTGGTGCCGCCGGCGCCATGTCTATCCCTCGCTGCCCTTTTTCGCCGCTATTTTCAACCTGCGGCTCCGTGCGCCAGATTTTATTCTGGATCAGGATTTTTCCATCCGGTCCGATAACCGTGGTGATCTGCTGGCAACCGGGGATGATCGGGCTGACCCGGCCTTCGCCATTAATACCCAGGACAGGGTTTTCCCAACGAAGATACCCCCGATTTTCAGATACCTTGCCTGGGCCTTTAACAGCACTACCATCACGCTTGGACTCGGCGGTATGGCCGTCCGGGAAGTGGTTATTGCCGGAAGCGACCCAATCGGTTGAGGTTTTGCCTTGCGAATAATCCACCTTGACATGGCAGCCATAACATTGAGGCGCCCATGCCGAATGACAGGCGTAGCATTCAAGGGATTCGATATGCTTTTCGACCTTAACCATGGCGGCAATCGCCTTTTCAGGATTTTGCCAACTGTTATTGATCCGAATTGAATTCAGGGTTGGGACTTCAAAGTCCAGCCCGCTGGCGGAATGAACGATAACCTTATCGCCGGCCCGGACCACGTTGCCGAACGGGTTGCCGCGGGCGGTCAGCAGGTAACCGTCCTGTGGCGGATAGTTGGTATTGAAATTTCGGTGGGTCTCCAGAGCAGATGCGGCGACGCCGCGTGGCTTATCCAGATCCAATGACAGACCGAATTCATCGCCCCAGCCCAAGGGGAGCTCCCACGGATATTTTTTAGCTGTGCCATGGCAATCGGTGCACTCAATTTCGATATTTGCCAGCAGGGCGCCGGTGATGTTTCCATTGCCATGCACTTCCAGGGAGGTATGACAATCCTGGCAAAGAAGCCCTCCTGTCGGGTTCCCTTTCCGGCTTTTTAGCTGATGATGGACGTCATCTTTTATGTAGAGGTAGTTCTTGGTGTGCAGTTTGGGCATCTTTTCCCCGGTTTCCGTGTAAGGCGTGCCATACGGAAATTCCATGAGACCCTGAAAAGAGACGCCTATCCGTTTGCCCCGGTTATGACAGGTCGCGCATGTTTCATGGGGAATTCCTGAATAGACTTTGTTGTTGGCAACAACTTTTGCTTTTCGCGAGGCCTGAATAGTGTGGACAAGGGGATGCCCCTTCTTGTCCTGCGGAATGGAGGGGTCGGTCCCCTCATAAAAGCCCTCATTGCTATAGGGAAGATGGCAGGCCGCACAGCCCATGCCGCGCATGTCGCCCCGTTTATCCCTGCCGCGCACGCCGAGATGGCAGCGCTGGCATTCGGACCGAAGATAGGTGTACACCGCCTGTTCCGGATGGTCAGTAAGGGTGGCCAGGTCGACCTCGGGTAATCTCTTCAGCTCGGCAGGGAAATTATGCGGAAATTTCTCCATCAGTTGCTGCATATATTTCTTGTATCTTTTGTTTCCGAAAACAGGGCTCGGGCCGTCCGGATCATCGATAGCGTAATTGCCATATTTTTTTTCGTAGCCGGTACTTGCCGGCCCCCAGCCCCAGAGTGCCCCCTGGATTTTCCCGGCCTCGGTCTGCATCAGTGACCGGTTTCCGGCATAAACCCATTGCTGGTGACACAGGCCGCAGGTTTTGTCATTCACCCACATCGATGCCGCATGACGGGTGAACACTTGAAGCTTATTAGCTGCCGGGGCCCCCTGGTGGGCAATCGTTTTGTCTGCTTCCTCCCCGGGATTTCCTCCATGGCAGACAACACAACCATTGGGATCACCTACTTCTTTCCCCAGCTGGTAAATTTGCTGTGCCATTCCTGAATTATGGGCCCGGATAGGTTCTATCCCTGCATGGCATTTGCCATTTACCAGACATCCCGTGCCAATGGCCGGAAACCCCTTTGGGTCCATTTCCGGGACAGGAACTCTGCTGCCACCAGCCATAGGTGGCCAAAACAGACAAAGGACAATCCAGAAACATAAACAACTGAACATCCAACGGATGTTTTTCCGGGACCCCATAATTCGATATCTCCCCCTAATTGACTTGCCCTTCAGTTGCCGTTACCGATTCGTTCATTTCTTCAAACTCTAACGCGATGAAATCTCTGGTAACAGCGGCTAAGTCACCATAAAAAGAAAGTTCTGCTTGAGAAATAATTTTCTCACAAAATGCCGGGATCCATTTTATGAGGTGGTCACAAATAAATTTCTTTTCCATTTTTTGGCAATAAAGAGCCCCTTCCCAATCTTTTTCTTCTATGGCCTGGGCCTCGCGCCCGGCTGCTTCCTTCATGAACTCAAGTTCAACGCTGATATGGTCAGGCATTCCGGAATATTCCTGCTTATATTCAAGACCGGCAGTCTCAATAAACTTTTTGACATCAACGGTTGAAGCGCCCCAGTGAGATCCCCAATCTCCATCATCCCTTTGATGATGAATCGATTCGTGCGGGGAGATGTGTTTGGCCGGGCCTAAAAACAGCCGGGCGTATTCTACGGCGAGGTCTTCAAGCAGTTGGTCCTGATCCTTTTGGGAGAAAATGTCATATTGGATCCCCAGTTCCGCCAAAGCTTCTTTTATGACTGGGGCGTTTATTTGCTGAAACAGTTCAGGGGTGATTTCTTCCCGGAATATCGACGAAAGAAATCCATAAATATGACTTCGTATCCTTGCCCCTTCAGCATTCTCCTGCATCTCAGAATGACTCATCTGTGCACCTCGCATGATAAATTAGTGCCGTAATAAAATTATTAAGGCCCTAATTCCCCTTAAGGGGGATAAAAATAGTCCTGTTCTGCCGGAACACTCCTTATGCAAATCTAATCGGTTTTCGAAGTTATACATGCCGTCCTCAAGAAGCACTCCGGGCTTTGTCCATAAAACACTGCTCTCTTCCCCGTTGCCCAAAGGGTTCCGGGGAAGAGAGCAGGTTCAATTAGGCCTTGGTTACCTGCACCACAGTATCCATCCAGCGCTGCTGCCCGTTGAGCGGGTCAGGTGTGTTGGGGATAATATGGTTCGGATGCATGCCATGATCTTTCCACCACTTGTGCATCAGGTCCGGATCATTGTCACGGCCGCCGGGAGATTTCTTTCCTGAACCATATCGGCCGCTTTCTTCCCGGCCCATGTGATAAGAAATGGCAATGACCCCCGGGGTGATTTTTTCGGTCACTTTTGCCTTGGTGACAATCTCACCGATTGATGATTTCACTTTGATCATGTCCCCATCCTTGATGCTGCGCGCTGCAGCAGTGGCCGGATTGATCCAACCGGGATTTTCGTGGTAGAGCTCGGTCAACCACTTGCGGTGGGTGCTCCTGGAATGGATATGGACCGCCACCTTATAGGTGGTCATAATCATATCGTCAGGTCCCATGGCCGCATGTTCCGGGGCCTGCGAATAGGTTGGCAGCGGGTTCTCGCCCTTTCTTTCCAGTAACAGTGAGTAGAGTTCGAAGTAACCGGACTTGTTGAGCGCGTCAGGCCTGAATCCTTCGTAGACCTCGTCGCCGATCTTCTGGCCGACATAATACTTTTGAGCCCCTCGGTTGTTCTTGAAATCGGTGTAGTTGTCTCCCTCTTTGGCCCCCGCCTTTTTCGCATTCCAGTAGACGCCGGTCTCTTCGTCGTAGACGACCCCGTCAGCCTTGATGGCGTCGGCGGACACCTTATTCAGGTATCTTTTGAAAATCGGCTTTTGCTTCGGGTTATGCCAGACGCCTTCCTTTTTCATCATTGCAAAACCACCCGCCGCACTGACCGCGGGGTCCATATCATAGGATTTTTGGACAAATTCCTCCATGGAAGAGACTCCTAAAGGGATGCCCATTTTTTCGGCCACTTCAATAATTACGTCGGCATGGTTCCTGGCTTCGCCAAGCGGTTTGACCATCGGCTGGCGGAGGTACTGCTCACCGATGTTGTTCGGATCGACCATGTCCTCCCAATCCCATCGTTCAAGATAGGTGGCGTCGGGAATGATCAGATCGGCCAGTTTGCTGGATTCGTCATAGACGATATTCGAGGTCAGCAGATAGGGGATCGACTTCATGATCTCCGCATTTTCGGCAAACTCACCATTGACATAGACCGGGTTGTAATAAGCCCACCAGTAAACGTCGGGCATTTCACCGGTCTCCTTCATCATCTTGAACACCCAGTGGCTCATATGATGGGTCGGGTAGGCAGCATAACCGGGATGACCTTTCTCCGGGTGGCCGTCGATAATCTTCAAGCCCTTTTTCACTTTGGCCTGGGAAGATTCGGGGATTTTGGGATATTTGACCCCCCCGCCGACCGCCTTGGTCCTGGACCCCTTATCGTCGAGATTGCCGGTCAGGGCGCAGAGCATAAAGGCGGCGCGCTCTGCCTCGTTGCCGTTGTAATGGGCGATTGCTCCTCGGTAGGTGACCAGACAGGCGGCGGGTTTGGCAGTGGCGAATTTTGAGGGCGGCGATTTTGTCCGCCACTGAGGCGTCATGGTTTTTGGTGGCCTTAACGAATTTCATGAAGGCCTCGCCTTTGCCTTTATACAACCCTTTGCTTAAGACCACGTTGCACATGGCCAGCAGGACGGCGCAGTCACCGGCTGGCTTGATCGGAACCCATTCATTTGATTTTGCGGCGGTATTTGACAGCCTGACGTCAAAGGTGACGATCCTGATTCCCCGATCGACCTTGGCTCGTATCAATCGGTGAGCCACCGGGATATGATTGGTGTGGGTCTCCAGGCAGTTAGAACCGAAATTCAGGACAAATCCGGTGTTGTCAAAATCCCAGTTATCAAAATGGCCACCCCAGACCATTTCATGGGCCGACCACTTGCCGCCCTCGCAGATGGAGGTATGGTTGCCTATGCTCTTGGTGCCATAAGCGGTCTTGAAGAATCCACCGATCAGCTTGCTGGAGCTCGCCTTCATCCTGCCGTAATGGTACATTAATTTTTCCGGATGGCCGGAGTCACGCAACGGTTTAATTTTGCTGACGATTTCAGTGAGGGCGTCGTCCCAGGAAATCCTCTTCCATTTGCCTTCGCCGCGCTCCCCAACACGCTTCATCGGATAGAGGATTCTGTCCGGAAAGTAGACTTCGTTGGGGGCAGACTGCCCCTTTGAACACATTTTCCCCTCGGTCCTGATCGACTTGGGATTCGACTCCATTTTCACATACCGGCCATCTTCGACAAATCCCATTGCCGCACACCTGGTAACGCAGGACCAGCACGCGGTGGGGATGGCTTTTCTTTCTCCGCCGGTTACCGGCGAAAAGTCTTTGCCTCCAGACTCGAGCTTAATAGACCCAGCAAGAGCCTGGGATTCCAGGGAACCCCATGCGGGAACCAAGGCGGCGCTGGCAATGCCCAGTTTAATCAAATTACGGCGATTTATTCCTGACATCTCACAGCCTCCTTTCTTGAACCGGTTATTCGAACTTATCTCTGAACTCTTGCTCTTTGGTCTCCTTGTCAATCTTGTAGTGTGCCAAGACGTTGTCGGGATCAATGTAGAAATTATGGGGGGCGGTCTTTTCTTCCGGCAACAGAGTGGTTTTGGCGCTGTTTTCTTCCAGGTTAAAATCTTTAATCAGTTTGGCAACTTCGCTGTCCGGATCGTTCATATCACCAAATATCCTGGCCCGGCCCGGACAGGTGTTCACACATGCCGGGATAAGCCCCTGGTCAACCCGGTGCTCACAGAAGGTACATTTGCCAACACCGAAGTCCTTTTCCCGGTTGGATTTTGTCAACTTGGCAAAAGGATCGACATGCCGTACTCCATAAGGGCATGCTTTAATGCACTTATAGCAGCCGATGCAATGGTCCATATCCAGCAGAATCATGCCATCGGGTCGTTTATAAGTTGCGCCGGTGCGATAGCGGGAGCCGCCCAGTTTC
Source organism: uncultured Desulfuromonadales bacterium (assembly GCA_947259685.1). The sequence continues at coordinate 46,876 of CAMYNC010000018.1, forward strand.
TTTCTCTCTCCGCTCTTTGCTTCCGGACACTTTTCAACGCATGGCGGAATCTGACCGCTCTCCTTTGCCTCGCCGGCGCAATGGTTGCACAACCGCGGAACAAAGTGCTTCTCCGTATTCGGATACTTGCCGAACTCCACGTTCTTAATAACCGCATTCCATCGGTCAAGGGCAACCCCGAACTCCGCCTTGCAGGCAATGGTGCAAGCCCGGCAACCGATACACCTGCGCAGGTCAAGGACCATGGCCCAACGGGGGGGGCTGTCTTCAGCCGCTGCTCTTGCCAGGGCCGGGGTAAGGCTGGTTGCGGCAACTGCGGCAGCAGCGGTGGCAACGCCTGACTTGAGGACATCGCGACGAGATGTCGTTTCTTCAATACCCATTTCAGCCTCCTTTTTTTAAGGTTAAGGAATACATCTTGGTTTCACATCTCTTTGTCATAAATGCCTCCCTTCGTTAACTGCCTAGTCCTTGAGCAAATCAATTGCGTCCTCAAAATTATTCATGGCGTCATCAAGCAGCATGATTGAATATTTCTGATTATGGACACC
>CAMYNC010000019.1 GCA_947259685.1 uncultured Desulfuromonadales bacterium
CTGGCAAGGTGCGGTTGATCGCTGTGGTGCCGTCCATCGATACCCCGGTGTGCGATACCATGACCCGTCAGTTTAATCAGGATGCTGCAAACCTGCCAGATTCGGTTGTGGTTTATACCATCAGTGTCGATTTGCCATTTGCACAGAAACGCTGGTGCGGTAACGCCGGGATCGATAAGGTAAAAACCCTGTCCGATTATCAGGACCGTTCTTTCGGCCTGAATTTTGGTCTACTGCTGAAAGATTTGAAGCTGCTGGCGCGGGCGGTCTATGTGATCGATCAGAACGATAAGGTCGCTTATGTCGAGCTGGTCCCTGAAGTGACGGCGGAGCCCGATTATAATGCCGCCCTCGAAGTGGTCAGTCAGCTGGTCTGAAACCTGATGACAAGCAAACAGCAGCAGCCCCTGGACAAAGGTTCGGGGGCTGTTGCTGTTTGCGGCTTTGTTAAACTGTAAATGGAGACAGGCTTTAAACCCTTTTGGGAGGTGCCGAGATGGGAGATGCAAGGGCGCAGGGTTGGTCGGCCAAGGGACTGTTATTTGAGAATTGTAACTGCACGCTGGTTTGCCCGGGACATGTCCATTTTTCCCAGGCCTGTACCTACGATCGATGTCTCGGCTATTGGGCGATCCGCTTTGCTGAGGGCGGGCAGGCGGATGTCGATCTGGCCGGCACCAAAGCAGTCATCACCTACGATAGCCCCCAGCATATGATCGAAGGAAACTGGACGCAACGCCTGATTATCGATGAAGCCGCTACCAAAGAGCAGCGCGAACTGATCGAAGCGATCCTCTCCGGTAAGCTCGGCGGTCCCTGGAAGGTCCTGGCGCAGTTTGTTGATTCCCGGTTGCCAACGGAGTATCGCAGTATTCAGATCACCGAGCAGGGGCGTGAAAAACGGGTCCGCGTTGCCGGGCTGATCGAATCGACCATCGAGGCGCTAAAAGGGAAGAATCGTGCCGAACCGGTGCGATTAAGTAATATGTTCAATCAGATCCATGCCCCTGAGCAGGAATTGGCGCTTGGAACCAGCAGCTGTGCGGCGATCGGTCTGCAGACCGAGGGCACCCATGCTCTGGCATCACATTTCTCCTGGCGGGTGGATTAGGTATGCCTGCTGGGGGACCTTCCGGGCGGGCACTGGTTGTTCAGGAACGCATCATTCTGTTGTCGACGGTGGCGATTATTTCTCTGCTGCTGTGGGGATTGCTGCTCAGCGAGCATCAGCTGCTACACGCCATGGGAGAAGGCGCCCTGGGTATGGAGTTGCTGAGCAGTCTCCTGATGTGGTTACTGATGATGATCGCCATGATGTTACCACCGGTTTTGCCTTGGATCTGGTTTTTTGCTGCTGCGACCAAAGAGAATCGGGATGCTGATGTTTCCTGGCGCCGAACCCTGGTTTTCAGCTCCGGTTATTTCACCCTCTGGGGATTATTCAGCCTGGTTGCCGCCTGTAGTCAGGTCGTTCTGGGTGATTGGGGGAGTTACGGCCATGCCGGGCTGGTGTTCGCTCCAGCAATTTCCGGGGCAATCATTCTGCTGGCCGGATTGTATCAGTTTTCGCCACTGAAAAGTGCCTGCCTGAAACATTGTCGCTCGCCGCTCGGTTATTTTCTTAGCCGTTGGAAAGAGGGACCGATGGGCGCATTCCAACTTGGCTTCGGCCATGGGCTGTTCTGCCTGGGGTGTTGCTGGGCCCTGATGATTTTGGCTTTTGCTCTGGGAACAATGAATTTCCTCTGGATGGCACTGATTGTTCTGCTGCTCTGTGGGGAGAAGATTTCCCCGCATGGGGAACTGATCAGCAGGTTTGCCGGCGCTGGTTTCCTGGTTTGGGGGAGTTGTCAATTATGGGCGGCGCTTTAAGCCAGGTTGGCATTAATAAGCTTGCACAGTTGGTCACTCAACCAACATTGAAGTGCCGTTTGGCGGAATCTTGCAGCTTGCTGGCGGCGCGGAAGGCTTCGCGCAACAGATCCTGCTCATCTTTGGAAAGCGCATAGGGATCGAGATAATGGGTCGGAGTTTTTCCCTGTTCAGCCAGGTCGATTTCATTGCGCAGCCGTAGAAAGGTGAAGGCTTCAAAGGCGGCCTTGAGGTGTTCCGCAGTATCTTGATTTAAAATATTTAATTCTATCAGCTTATCCAGTCGTTCGATGGTGGTGACCGCATCGGCCTGTTTTTCCAGCATAAACATCCGTACACAGTCGACGATGAAGATGCTGCCGTTCTGTTTGATCGACAGCTGTCCCTTGTGCTTTTCATCTTTATCCAGGGTAAAGCGGCCCAGCAGCCCGAGCGGCACCTTGTGCTTGAAATCAAGCGCCATGACATGATAGAGAAATAGCGGAAATTTTCGGATCTTTTCATGGACGATATCGCGCAGATCCTGGCAGAGGGACGGCTCGCCGATGAGCGGCATAAAGTCGAAAAATATTGTTGAGTATCTGACCTTTTGCGGCTCAGGGGTATTGATCCAGTCGGAAATCCGTGCCTGCCATTCATTCAGACGGCCCCGCCAGAGTGGGTTGTCGGCCATGACTTTACCATTACAGCGGGGGTAGCCGATTCTGGCGTAAGCATCCACCAGTTGTTCCGCAAATGGAACGAAAAATTCATTAACTTCGGCCAACCTGTCGTCTGGGAAGTCCTCAAATATAAAGCCGTGGTCCTGATCCGGTCCAAGCAGCATCTCCTTGCGTCCGCCGCTGCCCATGATAATAAAACAGTGGCGGATATCTGGTGGCGTCAGCCCCTGCTCTTTCAGCTTGTCCAGAACCAGCTCATAGCCGCGGGTAAGAATACAGTGGTGGATGTAAGAGAGAATTTCCACGGTTTCGCAGTGGGAGCGCGTTTCGCTGATCAGCGCTTTGGCGATTTTCGTGATATCCAGTTTGACCTGGGCCAGCTCTTCGATAGATTCGGCTTTTCTGGCGCGACTGACCAGTAGCATCGATTTCTGACTGCGATATTTCATCAGGTCCTGCAGCGAGACAATCCCAACCAGTTTGCCCTGATCGATCACCGGCAGATGTTTGATTTTTTGGCTGACCAGAAAGCTGGTCGCTTCATACATGTAGGTGTTCGGGGTCATGGTGACCGGGTCTGGCGTCATGACTTCGCTGGCTTTTATCTGTTGATAATCATGGTTTTCCTGGGTGAGAACCTTGCTGATCAGGTCACGCTCGCTGATAACGCCGATGATGCGCTGCTGGTCGTCGCAAACCAGCATGGCGCCGATCCGTTTTTGCATCATGCGGTGGGCAATCTCCTGCACGCAGCTGTCTGCCGAACAGGTTTCTACCGGGGAGGTCATGATATCGGCCAGGCGTTTTTTAAAGGGGTAGGCCTCCATCTGCGTCAGCGCCTTCTGGCTGTGTTCGCTGACTATGTCGGAGTAGAGGCTGCGGACCCGGGAATAGACGGTTTTGCTGAAATACTCGGCCAGCTGGGGATAGCGTTTGGCAGTTTTTAGTAACAGTTCCTGGGGGATCAGATAGCAGAGGGTTTTTTCCACTGTGCGGGCACCAGCGGTGTAGGGCTCGTTAGTGAAGATTGGAGTGCCGCCGAAATATGAGCCGGCTTTACGGTAATCGACCACCATCTCCACCCCGCCCGGGGTCAGTGCGACTATTTCGACCTGTCCTTCCTGGATAACATAGAGATAGCCGCTGGGGGGATCGTGCTGATTGAAAATATGACGACGGGCTGGATATCTTTCGGTGATGGCCGCCTGGGAGAACTCCTCAAAGACTTCTTCGGGAAGCTGATTGAAAGGCTCGGTTTCTTTGAGTGTCTTGCTCAGGCCCATTTTCTGCTCCGCCAAAAGATGCCATACGGAAAAGGCCTCCTAGTGGAAGCCTCATAAATATAACATGAATGGTATCACAAGAATGTGTAGGGCAAAAGAAATAAGCTGTCTTGCCTGACTGCCACCTAGCGGCTGATGGGGAATTACTTAGTTTGCGGGCTTGCTTTTCTTTTTCCCCAACTTGAGCTGAAATGGGTGGGCCTGCATGCGAATGATAAAGTCGGCAAAGATTTTACCCCAAATTGTGACCCCGGCAACAGCGCTCCAGGAGTCGTAATGTTCAAAGGGACCGAGCAGAATGCCGGTACCGATCCAGGTTGGTACACCGATGATAATCCAAACGCAGATACCGCCTGCAAGTAGATTGAGCAGTCCGACAATCGGTGCCCACTTCGCTTGATTGGCCGGTGCCTCTCCGCGCTTAAGGGCGACCTCTGAATACTCCTTGTTATTGAGGATCTGCCAGGCTCGGCGTAACCAGAAAAAAGCCATGGGGAAAAGGGCTAAGAATAAAACCCAGGTCATTGCGACACTAACATCGAAGATCATGCAAAACTCCCATTAATTCCTGTCACCAGGGTGTAGCTGTTTAATCCAGTGTTTCATTTTCAATAGAGGATGGTTCAGGTTTTGTGTCCTATCTACCCGATAAGCAGACAGAGAGGCAATAAAAACCTTTAAAAAAACCCCGCCAGCTGAGCTGGCGGGGTCGAAGATCAAGCTGATCGCTCAGATCAATAACAGGTCAGAAATCTTAGTGAGTACCGTCAACAGCTTTGGACCCACGTGGGATACGGACACTTTCAACCATCTGGGCAATATGCTCAGGAACCGGTGCGGTCATGTTCTTGACGGCGAAGGCTACGGCGAAGTTCACCGCGGCACCGATACCACCGAAGGCGTTCGGCTCGATACCGAGGAAGAAGTTCGCTTTGCCACCGAACAGGCCGAGGAACTCGGTGCCCTTGATGAACAGGATCCCTTTGTGAGCGAAAACGTAGAGCATGGTGACGCCGAGACCGGCCAGCATGCCGGCGATGGCGCCTTGTTTGTTCATGGTCTTGCTGAAGATGCCCATCATCAGGCAGGGGAACAGCGAGCTGCCAGCCAGACCGAAGGCGATTGCCACGGTACCGGCGGCGAAGTCAGGCGGGTTCAGACCCAGGTAGCCGGCAACACAGATCGAGCAGGCCATGGCGATCTTACCAGCCATCAGTTCGCCCTTCTCGGAGAGGTCAGGCATCCACATATCTTTCAGCAAATCGTGGGAGATCGCCGACGAGATGGCGAGCAACAGACCGGCAGCGGTCGACAGCGCAGCCGCCAGACCACCGGCAGCAACCAGGGCGATAACCCAGTTCGGCAGCATGGCGATTTCCGGGTTGGCGAGAACCATGATATCCCGGTTAACGTTCAGTTCGCTACCCTTCCATCCGGCAGCTTCAACTTTAGCGAGGAATGCAGGGTCCTTGGACTTGTCATTGTACATCTGGATACGGCCGTCGCCGTTCTTATCTTCAAACTTCAGCAGACCGGTGACTTCCCAGCGCTGCATCCAGGCAGGACGATCCGCATAGACGATGTTGGCATCCGGTGCGAACAGGTCACCGCCGGACTTGACAGCAGTGTTAACGGTGGCTTCCAGGTTCAGACGCGCCATGGCGGCGACGCCAGGAGCGGTGGTGTAGAGGATGGCGATGAAGACCAGCGCCCAACCGGCCGAGGAACGAGCATCCTTAACCTTGGGAACGGTGAAGAAACGGATGATAACGTGTGGCAGACCAGCGGTACCGATCATCAGCGAGAAGGTGTAGACGAACATGTTCAGAGTGCTGATACGGGTGCTGGTGGTGTACTTGCTGAAACCGAGGTCGGTAACGACCTGATCGAGCTTGCCGAGCAGGGAGACGCCGGTGTCAGCGAATTCGCTGCCCAGGCCGAGCTGTGGCAGCGGGTTGCCGGTCAGGTTCATCGAAATGAAGATGGCCGGAACGGTGTAAGCAAGGATCAGCACGCAGTACTGAGCGACCTGAGTATAGGTGATGCCCTTCATGCCACCGAAAACGGCGTACATGAAAACGATACCCATACCGATGAAGATACCAACCGTGTTGGAAACGCCCAGGAAACGGGAGAAGGCAACACCGACACCGGTCATCTGACCGATGATGTAGGTCGTCGAAGCAACTAGCAGGCAGACCACTGCCACGGTGCTGGCACCCTTGGAATAAAAGCGGTCACCGACGAACTGAGGCACGGTAAACTTGCCGAACTTCCGCAGGTACGGAGCCAGCAGCATCGCCAGCAGAACGTAGCCACCGGTCCAGCCCATCAGGAACACGCCGCCGCCGTAACCCATGTTGGCGATCAGGCCGGCCATGGAGATAAAGGACGCAGCTGACATCCAGTCAGCGCCGGTTGCCATGCCGTTGAGAACCGGGTGAACGCCGCCGCCGGCAACGTAGAATTCGCTGGTGCTGCCAGCACGAGCCCAGACGGCGATACCAATGTAGAGGGCGAAAGTGATGCCGACTACAATATAAGTAATAGTTTGAAGATCCATTTATAATCGTCCTTTCTTAGTCTTCGTGAACGTCAAATTTTTCGTCGAGCTTACCCATCAGATGCGCATAGATGAAGATAAGTGCGACAAAAACATACATTGAACCCTGCTGAGCAAACCAGAAGCCGAGCGGATAGCCGCCCAGATGGATGCTGTTGAGGGCATCGGCAAACAGGATGCCGCAACCGTACGAGACCACGAACCAGACGATCAGAATGTTTCTGAGCAACCCTAGCACTGCACTCCAATAAGCTTTACCTTGGTCGTCCATAAAATGTTCCTCCTCTCTCTTGCTTAAAATAAACTGGTTTTTACTGAGAAAAAAACCTAGCGGAAATAGTTCGGCCCGATTATGCCTCCGGACCCATGATGTCATTCATTTGCTTAATTTCCTCCTTTCCTGATAAGTGTTGAATTCTTTTTTTATGTTGTGGCCACATTGTTAGAATAAAACAATGTTATTGGCCTTTGCGTCTGTGTATACGGCGATCTAGCAGACAATAAATACTGTGTTGAAAACAGTCAATAAAAAAAATAAAACATCGTTGTTTTTTGCTTCGATCAAGCGTTGATGCCGGCGGTATTCGTGCTTTCTTCCAGGCTGTAACCAAGATAGCCAAGTCTTGCCGAGATCATCTCGCCGGCCGCTTTAACTGCTGGCAGCAGCGGGTCGGTGATGCTCTCGGCAGTCATTCTGAAACTTGGTCCGACCAGGGCCAGTGAGCCGATCAGTTCATTGCTTGACCCGTAGAGCGGGACGGCGATACAGCAGCTACCTTCGCCGACGCCATTTTGGTCGATGCAGAAGCCGGTTTGTCTGATTTGTTCAAGTTCGTCAGCCAGGTGAGGCTGTTTATTGATGAGATTGCGATTGGTCTTTTGTGCGAAGGCCAGGAACAGTTTTCCGGCAGCGCAGCTCTCCAGGGGGAAGCGGCGACCGACCTGGGAGACGACCTTGACCTTCTGGTCATTGTCGACCATTTCCAGAAACAGAGCGTCGGTTTCTCGCTGGATGACCAAGTAGGCGGTTTCGTTGCACTGGCGGACCAGCTGACTCATGACTGGACGGGCTTTGTGTAGCAGGGTCATGCGTGAGAGCAGTTTTTGCCCCACTTCGAAGGCGGCCAGGCCGAGCTTGTATTCGCTCGATCCCTGGTGGCGTTCGACGTAGCCGTGACTCTCAAAGGTAGCCATGAGTCTAAATAGGCTCGCTTTGGTCATGCCGAGGCGTTGGCTGAGTTGTGAGAGACTGCATTTGGAATCTTCCTCTGCAAGGGCCTCTAACAGGTACAGGGCGTTTTCGACAGATCTAATACAGTAAGTGTCTTTGTCCCTGGCTGGCATCAATATCTCTCATGCTTAAGGGTTAATTTTAAACCGGGTGTTCACTTTTAGCAATTTCTCATAAAATTTATTCGCGATTGGAAAGGAACGATAATACGGCGTTATGAAATTGTCAATATGGTTTTTTATTATTTCCGGTGCTTTATGTTGCAATGCATTATTTGGGAAAAAATGACACTTAATTTAACATTCTGAAAAAATTACTAAAAAATGAAATTCTGGAGTTTTTTTGGGAAGTAGAACAGTGTTTATTGAGGCAGTTGTCCGGTTCTAGGTGGGAGGTTTTTTTAGCCGGCTTTTGCTGCTGGTGGAGGTGGGTTTTAGGGTGGAAAATTGGTCTGGATAAAATTTTGATCTTTGTCGATTTGTATTTAGGGGGCATTTGTGTTCATTTATCGGCCTGAGGTAAACCTCTGTTTGCCTGCGGCTGTTCTTGACTTGCGATTTTATAAAATGGTAGAAATTTCTATTTTACATTTTAGGTATAGAAACGATGTATTTCCCTTCGCCGCAGGAGTTTTGTCGACTGGCCGAAATCGGTAATCTTATTCCGGTTTACCGCGAGATTCTGGCTGATATGGAGACCCCGGTTTCGGCTTTCCGGAAGATCGATGATGGCGAGACCGCTTTTTTGCTTGAGTCGATCGAGGGTGGCGAAAAATGGGCCCGCTATTCATTTCTCGGCAGCGGCCCCGCGCGACTGTTTCGCAGTCGCGACGACTACTATGAGGTCATCAGTCAGGGGCAGGTCGAGGAAAGTGGCCAGTGTGCCGATCCGCTGAGTAAGTTACGTGAGTTGATGGCAGTTTACCGACCGGTCGAAGTCTCTGGGTTGCCGCGCTTTTTCGGTGGTGCGGTCGGTTACCTCGGCTATGATATGGTTCGCTTTGTCGAGGAATTGCCCGACAGCAATCTGCGTCAGATTAATGGCTGGGACGCCTGTTTCATGTTTACCGAGCGGTTGTTGATTTTTGACAACATGCGACAGAAGGCCAAAGTGGTCTGCAATGTTCATCTGCAGGAGGGCGAAGATCCGTTGGCTGCCTATCGGCAGGCGCAACAGCAGATCGAGCAGATGATTGCCCAGCTGCGCCAGCCACTGCAGGGCAGTGCAGAACCGCATGGCGGTGATGGCAAACAGGAACTGAAGGCAAACTTTGCCAAAGAGGATTTCAAAGCCGCGGTCGAGCAGTGTAAAGAATATATTCGCGCCGGCGATATCTTTCAGGTGGTGATATCCCAACGGTTCAATTGCCAACTTCAGGTTGATCCTTTCGATATCTATCGGGCGCTGCGCACCATCAATCCTTCCCCCTATATGTACTTTCTGCGTTTCGGCGAATCTTTGGTGGTAGGTGCTTCTCCGGAGGTGTTGGTGCGCAAGGAGGGTGAGCGAGTTGATGTCCGGCCGATTGCCGGCACCCTGCCGCGCGGCGCGACGCCAGAGGAAGACCAGGCTCTGGAGCAGCAACTATTGGCTGACCCTAAAGAACGGGCAGAGCACATTATGCTGGTCGACCTGGGACGCAATGATGTCGGTCGCGTGGCCATCGGTGGCAGCGTCGAGGTGAGTGAGTTGATGATCGTCGAGCGCTATTCCCACGTGATGCATATCGTTTCCAATGTCCGCGGCCGTTTGCGTCCCGGGCTCGATTCCTTCGATGTCTTTCGTGCTGCCTTTCCGGCCGGAACCCTCTCCGGCTCACCGAAAATCCGCGCCATGGAAATCATCGATGAGTTGGAACCGAGCCGGCGGGAAGTTTATGGCGGGGCGGTCGGCTACTTCTCCTTCAGTGGTAATATGGATTTAGCCATCGCCATTCGGACCTTGCAGATCGAAAAAGATCAGGTCTATCTGCAGGCCGGAGCCGGGATCGTCGCTGATAGCGACCCGGAGATGGAATATCAGGAGACCCTCAATAAGGCCCGCGGTGTCAAGCGCGCCATAGAGATGGCCAACCGCGGCCTTATCTAAAAGCTTCAAATACAGGAACAGTTCAAACTATGCTGTTGATGATCGACAACTATGATTCCTTTACCTATAACCTAGTGCAATACTTTCTCGAACTGGGGGAAGAGGTGGAGGTGATCCGTAATGACAAGCTGACCCTTGATGATATCACCGCCATGGCGCCAAGGCGGCTGGTGATCTCCCCCGGGCCCTGCACGCCGAAAGAGGCGGGGATTTCCGTTGCCGCGATCCAGCGCTTTGCCGGAGAGATTCCGTTGCTCGGTATCTGCCTGGGTCACCAGGCGATGACCGAAGCTTTCGGTGGCAAGGTCGTTCGTGCCGAGCGTTTGATGCATGGCAAAACCAGCCCGATTCTGCACGATGATACCGGAATCTTCAAGAGCATCCCCAGTCCATTTACCGCTACCCGCTACCATTCGCTGATCGCCGAGCGGGACAGTTTTCCTGCCTGCTTGCGGGTGACCGCCTGGACCGAAGAGCAGGAGATCATGGGCCTGGAGCACAAAGAGCTGCCGGTTTGGGGGATGCAGTTTCACCCGGAATCGATTCTGACCAGCGAGGGAATGCAGTTGCTGAAGAATTTTCTTGAGTTGAGCTGATGGGGAGGCTGGCATGATTAAAGAGGCGATTGCTAAAGTCGTTGAGAAGCAAGACCTGACGGAAGCTGAGATGATCGGGGTGATGAACCAGGTGATGGGTGGTGAAGCGACCGCTGCCCAGATCGGGGCGTTTATTACCGCCTTGCGGATGAAGGGGGAAACGATTCCGGAGATTATCGGCGCGGCGCGGGTGATGCGGATGCGGGCAACGCCGATCCGGGTCGGCGCTGTGGTCGATATCGATCGCGATGAAATCAATGTTGATCGGGAGACGATCCTCGACACCTGCGGCACCGGTGGTAGCGGCACCAAGAGTTTCAATGTTTCGACCACCGTCGCGATTGCGGTTGCCGCCTGCGGCGCCAAGGTGGCCAAGCATGGCAACCGGAGTATTTCCTCTGCCTGCGGCAGTGCTGATGTGCTGGAAAAGCTTGGGGTTAACCTGGACGTATCGCCAGAGCGAGTTGCGCGCTGTGTTGAGGAGGTTGGGGTCGGCTTTCTGTTCGCCCCGGCACTGCACGGGGCGATGAAGCATGCCATCGGTCCACGACGTGAGATCGGTATCCGGACGATATTTAATATCCTTGGTCCGCTCACCAACCCAGCCGGCGCTGATCGGCAGGTGCTTGGAGTGTTCCGCGAGGATCTGGTCGAACCACTGGCCAGGGTGCTGCTGAACCTCGGTTGCCGGCGCGGCTTTGTCGTCCATGGCAGTGACGGCATGGACGAAATCACCCTGACCGGACCGACCAGCATCGCAGCAATTGGTGGTGGCACGGTGGAAATGCAGAGCATCGAACCGGAGCAGTTCGGCTTTGAACGCTGCCAGCTGGAAGAGTTGCAAGGCGGCGATGCCGAGCAGAATGCTGGCATTGTCAAGCTAATCCTGGCAGGTGGAAAAGGCCCCAAGAGGGATATTGTTGTGCTCAACGGCGCCTATGCGCTGGTCGCAGCCGGGCTGGCCAGCGGGATCGATGACGGTATTGAAAAGCTGCAGAACGTGCTGGATAACGGCTCGGCGCAGGACGTGCTGGAAGCATTAATTCGGATGACCAACGTATGATCCTTGATAAGATTTTAGCAACCAAGCACCAAGAGGTCGCTGCCGCACAAACCAAAGAGTCCTTAGCTGAGTTGCGCCGCCGGGTCGGTGAGCTGGAAGATCAGCCGCGCGGGTTTGCCAGGGCGCTACGGATCATGGCCGAGTCGGGCGGCACTCCGATCATCGCCGAAGTAAAAAAAGGCTCGCCCTCAAAAGGGATTATCCGGCCCGATTTCGATCCGGTGGAAATTGCCGACTGCTACCAGAGCGCCGGGGCCAGTTGTTTGTCGGTATTAACTGATGAGCAATACTTTTACGGTCATCTCAGCTATCTTAACCTGATTCGCGAGCAGGTTTCCTTGCCACTGCTGCGCAAGGATTTTATCATCGATCCCTATCAGGTGGCGCAGGCGCGAGTGGCCGGCGCGGATGCTATTCTGCTGATTGCCGCAGCTTTAGACGATGACACGCTGGAAGAGTTGGCCCTAATGGCGAGTGAACTGCGGCTCGATACCCTGCTTGAGGTCCACGACGCAGCGGAACTTGAGCGAGCCCTTAGGTTGCCGGTCGATCTGATCGGCATCAACAACCGCAATCTGCGGACCTTTGTCACCGACCTGGGCGTGACCGAGCAGTTGGCCGGTCGCATCCCTCGTGAACAACTGGCGATCGCCGAAAGCGGCATCAATAACCGGGCCGACATCGAGCGCTTGCAGGCGGCCGGGGCCGGTGCTTTTCTGGTCGGTGAGAGCTTGATGCGCGAAGCCGATATCGGACTTAAGTTGCAGTCTTTGCTCGGAATGTGATCACAAAGGAGTGAGCTCCATGCAAACCAAGATTCAGCTCAACGATTATCAGATTCCCAAGCGTTGGTATAACGCCATGGCCGACCTGCCGAATTCGCCGCAGCCGGTCCTCCATCCGCAGACCCTGCAACCGGTCGGTCCGGATGATCTGACGCCGATCTTTCCTATGGCGCTGATTGAGCAGGAGGTCTCCAGCGAGCGCTGGATCGATATCCCGGAAGAGGTGATCAAGGCTTACCAGCTCTGGCGGCCGGCACCGATGATGCGTGCTCATCGGCTGGAAGCAGCGCTGAAGACTCCGGCGAAGATCTATTACAAGTATGAAGGGGTGTCTCCGGCCGGTTCGCACAAGCCGAACACCGCCATCCCCCAATCCTTCTACAACCAGCAGGCTGGCATCAAGCGGCTGGCGACCGAGACTGGCGCCGGGCAGTGGGGCAGCTCGATCGCTTTTGCCAACTCGCTGTTCGGACTGGAGACCACCGTCTACATGGTCAAAGTCTCCTGCGAGCAGAAGCCATATCGCAAGAACCTGATGGAAGTCTGGGGTGCCAACGTCATCCCCAGCCCGAGTACTGTGACTCAGGTTGGCAAGAAGATTCTTGAGGCCGATCCCGCTTGCCCCGGCTCCTTGGGGATCGCCATCAGCGAGGCGGTCGAGGATGCTGCGACTCATGATGATACCAACTATGCCCTCGGGTCAGTGCTCAATCATGTCTGCCTGCATCAGACGGTGATCGGCCTGGAAGCGATCATTCAGTTGGAGATGGTCGACGACTATCCCGATGTGATATTTGGCGCCTGCGGTGGTGGCAGTAACTTTGCCGGGATCGCGTTTCCGTTTATCCGTGACAAGATCAATGGCAAGGATATCCGTCTGGTCGCGGTCGAACCGGCTTCCTGCCCGACCCTGACCAAGGGGGTTTACGCCTTCGACTACGGCGATACCGCCAAGCTGACCCCGGTCTCCAAGATGTACACCCTGGGGCACGATTTCGTCCCGCCGGGCATTCACGCCGGTGGCCTGCGCTACCATGGCAACAGTGCCCTGGTCAGCCAGCTGTATCACGAAAATATTATCGAGGCGGTCGCCTATCCGCAAAATGCTTGCTTCGAGGCGGCGATGCTGTTTGCCCGAAATGAAGGGATTGTGCCGGCGCCGGAATCTTCCCACGCCATCAAGGGCGCAGTCGATGCGGCAATCGAGGCGCGTGAAGCTGGTGAAGAGAAAACCATCCTCTTCTGCCTTTCCGGCCATGGCCACTTCGACATGTCGGCCTATGCTGCGTACCTGTCCGGTGGTTTGCAGGATTACGATTATCCGGCCGAAAAAATTGCGCAGTCGTTGGCCAATCTACCGAAGGTGGGAGAATGATATCACTGGTCACTGGTGCTAGAGTTCTGACAAATGACTAAAATAAAAATTTGTGGAATTACCAATCTGGAAGATGCCATGCAAGCTGTCGAAGCCGGGGCTGATGCTCTCGGCTTCGTCTTTTATGCTCGTAGTCCGCGTTACGTTACCCCGGCTCAGGTGCAAAAGATAGTTTCTGAGCTACCCCCGTTTGTGACCAAAGTCGGTCTGTTCGTCAACGAACCGGCGCAGCGGATCGCTCGCAGCATGGCTGAAGCCCGACTCGACGTGGTACAGTTGCATGGAGATGAGCGGCCGGTGGACTGTCTGCTTGAGCCGCTGCCGGTGATCAAGGCATTGCGGGTCAAGGATGCCGCCTCGCTGGCAGGGGCTGGCCAATATCAGGTGTCGGCGCTGCTGCTTGATGCCTGGTGTGATGAGCACTACGGCGGCACCGGCAAGAGTTTCGATTGGAATCTCGCCAAGCAACTGACAGGTCGGCGGCCGCTGATATTGGCCGGCGGATTGAAGCCGGAGAATGTCAGCGATGCGGTACGGCTGGTCAAGCCCTACGCCGTCGATGTCTCCAGCGGGGTTGAGGCCACGCCGGGGAAGAAGGATCATAGCAAAGTGGCGGAATTTATCTGTCGAGTGAGGAATGCATGACATATCAGTACCCCAATGAGCGGGGACATTTTGGCCAATACGGCGGTCGCTATGTGGCCGAAACCCTGATGCCGGCACTACTTGAGCTGGAGGCTGCCTATACCGAAGCCAGTCAGGATCCAGGGTTTAAAGAAGAGTTTGCCTACTATCCAGATTCTGCTTGCCCGAAGGATGGGTAAGCAGAAGGTGATCGCCGAAACCGGTGCCGGCCAGCACGGTGTTGCTACCGCAACGGTCGCTGCGTTGTTCGGCATGGAGTGCGAAATCTTCATGGGCAAGGAGGATATCCGTCGCCAGGCGCTCAACGTTTTCCGCATGAAGCTGCTCGGGGCGAAAGTTCATGAGGTGACCAGCGGCACCGCGACCCTGAAGGATGCCATGAACGATGCGCTGCGCCATTGGGTTACTCACGTGCGTGACACCTTCTATGTCATCGGCACGGTCGCCGGTCCGCACCCCTATCCGCAGTTGGTGCGCGATTTTCAGTCAGTGATTGGTGAGGAAGCCAAGCAGCAATTGCAGGAAGCCGAAGGTCGCCTGCCCGATGTGGCGGTCGCTTGTATCGGTGGTGGTTCCAACGCCATGGGTACTTTCTATCCCTTTATCAAGGATCAATCGGTGCGCCTGATCGGCGTTGAAGCGGCCGGCCTGGGGGTGGATACTGACAAACATGCCGCCTCGATCACCGCTGGGGCGCCAGGGGTGCTGCACGGGAACAAGACTTACCTGCTGCAGGATGAAGATGGCCAGATCAATCACGCTCATTCGATCTCGGCCGGGCTCGATTATCCAGGCGTCGGTCCCGAGCACGCCCATCTGCAGGATCTGGGCCGCGCTGAATATGTTTCGATTACCGATGACGAAGCGCTGGAAGCCTTCCAGAAGCTGACCCGCATCGAAGGGATTATCCCGGCCCTGGAAAGTGCCCACGCCATCGCCCAGGTGATGAAGTTGGCACCAACCTTGGGAAAAGAGCAGCTTTTGCTGGTCTGTTTATCAGGCCGCGGGGATAAGGATATTCATACCGTCGCCGACGCGATGGGAACGGAATTGTAGCGGCGAATTCTGTATTCGCCCTGGGCGATCACAAGGATCGCCGCTACGCAAACCTTGAAAGGGAAAAATGAAATTTACCGAACTGAACCTGCCGGAGGTTGTCCTGCAGGGAGTTAACGACGCCGGTTTTGAAGCCTTGACCCCGGTGCAGCAGGAATCGATTCCGCTAGCTCTGCAGGGCAAGGATGTGGCCGCTCAGGCCCAGACTGGCACCGGCAAGACGGCTGCCTTTCTGATTTCCCTGTTTTGCAAATTGCTGAGCAGTGAGAAGCAGACCAGCAACAACCCGCGGGCGCTGGTGATGGCGCCGACCCGGGAACTGGTGGTGCAGATCTGCAAAGATGCTGAAATCCTCGGCAAGCACACTGGTCTTAAAGTCCAGCCGATTTTCGGCGGGGTCGATTACGAAAAACAGCGCCAGGCGTTGCGCGACGGCGTCGATATTATCGTTGCCACGCCGGGCCGCCTGATCGATTACTTCAAGCAGCGCGTCTTCTCGATGAACCGGGTCGAAGCGCTGGTGATCGATGAAGCCGACCGGATGTTCGATATGGGCTTCATCAAGGATCTGCGCTTTATTCTGCGCAAACTGCCCCCCTTTGAACAACGCCAGACAATGCTCTTTTCGGCGACCCTGTCACCGCAGGTGATGGAGCTGGCCTACGAGTTCATGAACTTGGCGGAAAAGGTCTCGATCGAGCCGGAAAAAATTACCGCCGACAACATCGAGCAGATTCTCTATCACGTCTCCCGACGGGAAAAATTTGCCCTGCTGCTCGGTCTTCTCAAGCAGGAAACCGGTGTCGAGCGAGTCATGCTGTTCGTTAACATGAAAGTCGAGGCCGAACGGCTCAATGCTCTGCTCAACGCCAACGATATTCCCAGTGCGGTGCTCTCTGGGGATATTCCGCAGAAAAAGCGGATGCGGATTCTCGATCAGTTCAAGCTCGGCAGTCTGACCCACCTGGTCGCCACCGATGTCGCCTCGCGCGGCATCCATGTTGATAATGTCACCCACGTTATCAACTACGACCTGCCCCAGGACCGCGAAGATTACGTTCATCGGATCGGGCGTACCGCCCGAGCCGGGGCCATGGGCCGGGCGATCAGTCTTGCTGACGAAGAGACCGTTTATGTGCTCGATGAGATCGAGGATTACCTCGGTAAGCGGATCCCTAGTGAGATGCCTCTCGACAAAGACTTCTGTTTCAGCTACAAGCGTGCCGTACCCAAGCGCAAGAAGCCACCGGAGAAGCCTGCCGGCGGTGAACAGAAGCGTCGTCGGCGCCCACCGCGGCGTAGGCCAAAAGCTGCTGGCAAGAGCCCGGCTGAAGCAAAAGACTGAGCGAAATCGGTCGGAGAAAAGGATTGAAACCGGTCGGATGAATCGACTAGACTGCCCCTTTTAGGTCTAAACCACTAATGACCTGACCAATTTAGCTGCAATTGCAAGTTAGTGAATAATATGTCTCGAATAACCAAGACCTTCGCTGCACTCAAGCAGAAAAAAGAAACGGCGCTGATCCCGTTTTTAACTGCTGGCGATCCTGATATGGCGACCACCGCAAAGCTGGTCCGGACCTTGGCTGACAATGGTGCCGACCTGATCGAGTTGGGGGTGCCTTTCTCCGATCCAATGGCCGACGGGCCGACCATCCAGGCTGCCTCGGAGCGCGCCCTGGCGGCCGGTGCAACCCTGCAGAAGGTGCTGCAGCTGGTCAAAGAAGTGCGCCAGGACTGCCAGGTTCCGCTGGTGCTGATGGGCTACTATAACCCGATTTTTCGTTACGGCGCCGAGCGTTTTGCCCAGGCAGCCGTAACGGCCGGAGTTGACGGTCTGCTGCTGGTCGATCTGCCGCCAGAGCAGGCGGATGAGATCGCACCCGCCATGCAGGCGGCCGGGCTCGACATGATAACCCTGCTGGCGCCGACCACTCCGCCGGAGCGGATGCAACGGTTGGCTGCGGTGGCCCAGGGCTATCTGTACTATGTTTCGATGACCGGGGTCACCGGTAGCGCTGCCATCTCTCCGGCTGATATCCGGGTTGCGGTTGAGGAATTGAAAAAAATGACCAAGGTGCCGGTCGGGGTCGGCTTCGGTATTTCTACAGTTGCCGATGCCAAGGCGGTCGGAGAATTTGCCGACGGGGTTGTGGTCGGCAGCGCTTTGGTTAAAATCATAGCTGAATATGGGCAGAGCAAAGAGCTGCTGCCGCAGGTCGGGCAGTTTATCGCTTCGCTCAAACAGGGGCTGGTCGAGCAAGCCGGCTGATGCACGCCGACCGGCGGTTATTTGGCGGCGATGAATTGTTTGTTGAACAACGAGAGGTTGTTTCATGGTCTGGTTTAAAAAGAAAACGTCGCTGACTGCGTCGGCTGAGAAAAAGAAAGTGCAGATGCCTGAAGGGGTCTGGACCAAGTGTAAAAACTGCCAGGAGATCGTTTACGGTAAGGAGATCGAGCGAAATCTGAATGTCTGCCCCAAGTGCGACTATCATTTCCGTATCAACGCCCGTGAGCGGATCGACCTGGTCCTCGACAGTGACAGCTTTGTCGAAATGGATGCGGCCATGCGTTCGGTCGATTTCCTCGACTTCAAAGATTCGAAAAAATACAAAGAGCGGATCAAGGCGGCAGTGAAAAAGGCCGGCGACGGCGACGCTGTGATCTGCGGTCATGGCGAAATTAACGGCCTGCCAGCAGTGGTGGCGGTTTTCGATTTTGCCTTTATGGGCGGCAGCATGGGTTCGGTGGTTGGCGAGAAGATCACCCGGGCGATCGAAAAGGGTCTGGAAATGCAGGCTCCGGTGCTGATTTTCTCCTCTTCAGGGGGCGCGCGGATGCAGGAAAGCATCCTCTCGCTGATGCAGATGGCCAAGACCAGTGCCGCTCTGGCTAAGCTCAAAGCGGCTGGAGTTCCCTTTATTTCGGTTCTGACCGATCCGACCACCGGTGGGGTGACCGCCAGCTTCGCCATGCTTGGCGACCTGAACATCGCCGAGCCGCGCGCGCTGATCGGTTTTGCCGGACCGCGGGTGATCGAACAGACCATCCGTCAGACCCTGCCGGACGGCTTTCAACGTTCCGAATACCTGCTTGAGCATGGCATGGTCGATATGATCGTGCCGCGCAGCGAAATGAAAGAACGGCTGGCGCAGGTGTTGAAGATTTTCACCAAAAGCTGAGGATAAATGCCGGACAGCTATCAGGCGAGTCTTGATTATCTCTACTCGCTGCAATTTTTTGGCATCAAGCTGGGCCTGAACAAAGTCTGCCAGTTGCTTGAACGCATCGACAATCCGCAACGCAAGTTGCGGATTGTTCATATTGCCGGCACCAACGGCAAGGGTTCTACCGCCGCGACGCTGGCCAATATCTTTCATGCCGCCGGAATTTCGGCCGGACTCTATACTTCGCCTCACCTGCATAGTTTTACTGAACGGATTCGGGTCGATTTGGCGCAGATCCCGGATGCTGAGGTGGTTCGTTTGACCGACGAACTGCGGCCACACGCCGAAGAGTTGCAGACCACCTTTTTCGAGTTCACTACCGCTATGGCCCTGCTGTATTTTCAGCGCAGCGGAGCAGAATGGGCGATCCTCGAGGTCGGCATGGGGGGACGCTTGGACGCCACCAACGTGGCCATCCCGGAACTCTGCCTGATCAGCCCGATCGGTTTGGACCATACCGCACAGCTCGGGCAAACCCTTGCTGAGGTTGCCGGCGAAAAGGCTGGAATTTTCAAAACTGGAGTGCCGATCGTCAGCGCCCGGCAGGAGCTTGTGGTAATCGAGGTTCTACGCGAAAAGGCCCAAAGCCTGTCCGCACCGATCGGCTTTGCTGGAAAGGATTATTTCTGGACCTCATCAGAGGAAGGATTCTCCTTTTTGGGTTGTGAGCAAAAATTGACCGACCTGCATCCTGGTCTTTTAGGTCAACATCAACAGCAGAACCTGGCCCTGGCCCTGGCCGCTGCCGAACAGTTGCGGCAACAGGGTGTCTCCTTGCCGGATACGGCGTTGCGAAAAGGGGTCGAGACCACCCGCTGGCCGGGGCGGCTGGAATGGCTGCCCGGTCAGATCCTGATCGATGGGGCGCACAATCCAGCCGGGGCACGGATGCTGGCTGCCTATCTCGAGCAGCAGCAGTTGCGTAATGTCCATTTGCTGGTCGGCTTGAAAGCGGATAAACCGGCAGCAGAACTGCTGGGCCCCTTGCTCCCCTATGTTGCCCGGCTTTACGCAACCGAACCGCCGGTGGAGGCTGTGGTGCCGCCGGAAACCTTGGTGCTGCAGGCGGAAAAACTGGGTGTCAAAGCCGCAGCTTATTCTGAGCCTCAAGCCGCGTTGCGGGCAGCACTAGAGGCTCGCGGTCCTGGCGAGGTGCTGCTGGTGGCCGGTTCGTTGTTTTTAGTGGCTGCAGTGCGGGAAACACTGCTGCCTACGACGAAACTGTTGTCGATTACTATTTGATGCTGATCTGGATGTTCTCCATGTTGCTGCGCTGCTTGTTATTGCTGAGCCTGCTGTTTGCTCCCACGCTGGTCACCGCTACCGATTGGGAGCAGGTCGGTGCCTCTGGTGTCCCGGTGAACCTGGAGGCGGATGAGCTAAGTTATGATAAGCAGAGCGGTCGCTATCAGGCGGTGGGAAATGTCCATTTAAGGCAAGGAGAGATGGACCTGCGCAGCCGCATTCTTTGGTGGAATCAGCAAACAGGCGAGGTTGAGGCGGAAGGGGACGTGGAGCTGAATTCTCCCGATGAACGGCTGATCGGTCGTAAACTGTTTTACAATCTAGGCCAGGAGACCGGTCAGGTTGAGGATGGGCAGCTTTTCCTGCGCGAACAGAACCTGCATGTGCGCGGCAAGACCATCGAAAAACTCAGTGAGATCGATTACCGCATTATTGAAGGTACCTTTACCACCTGCGATGGTGAAGTTCCCTCCTGGAAGTTCGGTGCCAGTCAGCTGGATATCACCCTGCAAGACTTCGCCCGGGCAAAACATGTCGTTTTCTATCTGAGTGATATCCCTTCTCTGTACGTTCCTTACTTCGCCTATCCAATCAATACCGACCGCGAATCGGGCTTTCTCATGCCGAGTGGCGGGTATTCTGATAGGCGCGGTGTACAGATTAGCAACGCCTATTACCAGGTGCTCGGCCGAAATCAGGATGCCACCATTTTTGTCGATTATCTCTCCGAAATGGGCATCGGTAAGGGCTTGGAATATCGTTATATCTTCGGCAAACAGAACGCCGGTGAGGCACGTGCCTATCACATCGATGTTGATAAAGTCGATGGAACCCGGGTTGATGAGAAGCGCTATGCCCTTGAGTGGCAGCATGATGGTGACCTGCCTGGGGATGTGCGGATGGTCGCCGATGCGCTGTATGTCAATGATAACGACTATTTTCAGGAGTTCGGCGAGGTTGCCGGAGAGTATAACCGGGATAAGGTTGAGTCGCTCTTCTCTTTAAGTAAGAACTGGGGCAATGCGAACCTGGTCGGCCAGCTCAGGTACACCAAGGATCTCGAGGCGGACAATCCGGATCCCTTACAGCTGCTGCCACGGATTAACTTCGATATCACCCGGCAGCGGATCGGCCGCACTCCCTTCTCCTATTCCTTCGACAGTGAATATACCAACTTCTGGCGAGATCAGGGGGTCCGCGGCCAGCGGCTGTCACTGCGACCGAGCTTGTCAGCCAATTTTCAACTCTTGCAGGTTCTTGCTGTCAATCCTGAGATCGGTTATCGCGAGCGTTATTATTGGGGTCTGAACGACGGTACCGGTTCCCAGCAGGAAGGGATCGTCGATTTTTCCACCAAGGTGACGACTCGTCTGCAGCGGGTATATGATCAGCCGATCGGTCCGGTCAGTAAGCTACGCCACAGCATCGAACCGGAAGTGACGTACCTGTACACTCCAGAGGAAGACCAGACTCATCTGCCCCTGTTTGATAGTATTGACCGAATATCCGAGACCAACCGGATTGACTATGCATTGGTACAGCGCCTGACCGCCCGTTTTGATCGGGACGGAGCCAGCCCAAGCTATCGTACGCTGGTCTACCTGCGTTTGTCGCAGAGTTACGATTTGCGGAGTGAGGCAAAGGACGAACCCTTCTCAGATCTTCGGGGAGAAATGACCCTGCTGCCGACCGACTGGTCAATGATGCGCATCGACGCCTACTTGGACGTCAATAACGACAAGTGGCGCAAGTACTCGGTTGAAGCTAAGGTCCATGACCAGCGGGAGAACTCTCTCTGGCTCGAATATCGACGAGATCTTGATCAACAGAGCAATTACGGCGCTCTCAGATTGACGACTGGCTTACTCAATCCGGTTTATGTCAACTATGAAAAACGTTACGATTTTGAAACTAGCAAGCGACTTGAGGATGTTCTCGAGGTGGAATATCGCCACCAATGCTGGAGTGCCCTATTAACTTATCGCGATAATTCTGTCGATAAGGCCATCATGCTAAGCTTCTTTATGAAAGGTATCGGTTCGGTTGGTGGCCTCGGTGCCAGTTTGGGTGCTCGCTGATTTTCTGTTCAAAGACCCTTATTGATGATTTGTGCTGTTGCCAAAGCTAGGCTAAATTGCATCCGCAGAAAGCGGCAAAAGGGCTGAGGTTGGACAACAGAATCAACCATCAGCGATACAGTGAACAGTATGCTGAAGCAGAACACACTGGGGGCTGGAAAAGAAGATTGACCCGTTTTCAAGGGCATGCGAAGCTAGCTCGTTTCCAGCCGGAGAGCTGCCGTGGAAACTAACGGCCAGGCGGGGGCTCCCCGCCACTTTTGCATCTGTCGTCTTCTTGGAGGTATGTTTGACCCCTGCCCGTGAACCGGATGTTTCCGGCAGTAAAAATCTGATCACGATCTGGCTGCTGGTTATTATTGTCATCATGCTGGGTTACGCGATTTTTGGGAATCGAGGGGTGTTGCGGATTCTCCAGGCCGAAAAGCAGCAGCAACAACTTGAGCTACAACTGGCAGAGATTAAACAGCAGCAGCAGCGCTTACGTGAAGAAATCGAACGTTTGCGGAATGACAAGGACTATTGGGAACAGCTGGCCCGGACCAAACTGGGTATGGTGCGCGAGGGTGAGTTGATTTATCACCTGCCAGCCAAAGATAAGAAAGCACGAGGCGATAAACCGCAATGAAAAACCAGTTACGGCAGGCCATTTCTAAGGCCTTGCAGCAATGTTATGCCAACGGCAGCTTGGATTCCGGGGAGCTTCCGGCCGAGATTCAGTTGGAGGTGCCAAAGAATTCAGAGCATGGTGATTTTGCTACTAATCTGGCGATGACCATGGCCAAGGCCGAGCGCAAGGCCCCGCGGCAGATCGCTGAAGCTCTGGTCGCAGCTCTGCAGGACAACCCCCTCTGTGAAAAAATCGAAATTGCCGGTCCCGGGTTTATCAATTTTCGGCTCGCTGCCAGCTGCTGGTATGGCGTGCTCGAGCAGATTGCGCAGGACGGTGAGGCCTATGGGCATAGCCAGGTCGGTGTCGGAACCAAAATTCAGGTCGAGTTTGTCAGCGCCAATCCGACCGGTCCTTTGCATATCGGCCACGGCCGGGGGGCGGCAGTCGGTGATGCGGTCGCTAGTGTCCTGCAGGCCGCCGGGTTCGATGTCCAGCGCGAATACTATGTCAACGATGCCGGCAACCAGGTGAAAACCCTTGGCCTGTCAATCCTGCTGCGGCTGCAGGAACTGCAGGGCGAGTCGATCGACTTTCCCGAGGACGGCTATCAGGCCGATTATATCCGGGAACTGGCGGAAAAATTCCTCGTGACCGAAGGCGATCTGCAGGGGATCGCCGAGACTGAGGCGATCGAAAAATGTGCCCGCTTTGGTGTCGCTCATGTGCTCAACTGGATTGCCGAGGATCTGAAGGCATTCGGGATCAATTTTGATAACTGGTACAGCGAAAAAAGCCTTTACGACCGCGATATGGTCAATATGGAGCTGGCCAAGCTCAAAGAGAAGCGACTCTCCTTCGAAGAGGAAGGGGCTCTCTGGCTGCGTACCACTGACCATGGTGATGACAAGGATCGGGTGCTGATTAAATCGGATGGTAGTTATACCTATTTTGCCTCCGACGTCGCCTACCATATGGAGAAATTCGACCGCGGCTTCAATCGGGTGATCGATGTCTGGGGTGCCGACCATCACGGTTATATCCCCCGCATGAAAGCGATGCTCGCTGGGTTGGGCCATCCGCCGGAAGATCTTGAGGTGCTGCTGATCCAAATGGTCAACCTGCTGCGCGATGGAGTGCCCTTTACCATGGGCAAGCGCTCCGGTAACTTTATCACTCTGCGCGAGGTGATCGACGAAGTCGGTAGCGATGCTTGTCGCTTTTTCTTTCTCATGCGTCGCTGCGACAGCCAGCTCGATTTCGATCTGGAACTCGCCAAGCAGCAGAGCAGCGATAACCCGGTCTACTATGTCCAGTATGCCCACGCCAGGGTCTGCAGTATCAATCGTACCGCGGCTGAGGCGGGGGTTGCCCTGCCTGGTCCGCGGGACGTAGACTGCAACAAGTTGCAGCTGGAAGAAGAGCTGGCCCTGGCCAAGCAGCTGGCGCGGCTGCCGGACACCATCATCGGTGCGGCGCTTAACTATGAACCGCACCGAGTGGTCTTTTACCTGCAGGAACTGGCTGCTCAGTTTCACAGTTACTACAACCGGCAGCGGGTGCTGGTCGATGATCTGGCTACCACCCAGGCCCGGCTTTATCTGGTTAACTCGGTCCGCATTGTGCTGGCGAATGCGCTACGGATTCTCGGTGTTTCGGCACCGGAAAAAATGTAAGGGAGCTGTCGATGAAATCAGCAACCAAAACCCGCACCCAGCGGCGTATGGAACGGAAACAGGTGCTCTTCCTGGTGGTGCTGCTGCTAGGCGTTTCACTGGCCAGCTTTACCCTCGGGGTAATGGTCGGTAGTCGTGGCGCCGAGCGGGAGCTGGCACAGCAGTCGCCGGTCAGAGCAGAGAAGCGGAATGCTGTGGCGCCCAGACCTGCAGCCAAAACACCGCCGCCGGTACCAGTTGCTCCGCCCGAGAACCCCGCTGACACCGTGGCGGAGACCAAGCTGACCTTTTATGACAAACTCGCCAAGGAATCAGCTCCCCTCGGTAGCGGGATCAACCTGCGGCCAGAGCCCAAACCCAAATCGAAACCGGTCGAAAAGCCACCTATCGAGCTTCCGGCGCAGCCGATCGTGAAAAAAGAGCCCGTCGTTGCTGCTGTGGCCCCCCAGGCTCGCGAGCCAGCTCCGGCGGTAGTCCCATCGGTCAGTGGCCAACCGCAGGCCAGTCCAAAGGGGAAATTCGCGCTGCAGGTCGCGTCCTTCGCCAAGGCAACCGATGCCGGCCGGCTGAAGAAGCAGCTGCTCGGCAAGGGTTATCCCGCTTTTGTGGTCGAGGCTGACCTGGCCGCTAAGGGGATCTGGTATCGGGTCAAAATCGGTCCCTATGCCGACAGCCAAACAGTGACATCAATGCAACAGTTGGTGGAGCAAAAAGAAAAGCTCAAGGGTTTTGTGACCCGGCCTTAAATCAGGCCTGAGCTGGCTTTTCCTCTGGGGTCGAGGTCAACAAAAGTCCCGATTTTTTTCTTGACATTTCATGCGCAGGATACTATTTTCCTGCCTCGTGTCGCGGGATGGAGCAGTCTGGTAGCTCGTCGGGCTCATAACCCGAAGGTCGGGGGTTCAAATCCCTCTCCCGTCGGGCTCATAACCCGAAGGTCGGGGGTTCAAATCCCTCTCCCGCAACCAAAGCCGATCCTCCTTATGGAGTAGCCATAGATTCGGCGGTGTAGCTCAGTTGGTTAGAGCATGCGGCTCATATCCGCAGTGTCCGGAGTTCGAATCTCTGCACCGCCACCAATTAAAGCCCTTCACGCTATCGTGGAGGGCTTTTTTCGTTTATAGTTTCTGGCAATATCTTCGGTTGCCAATTCTCTATAGGTTCGTGTGGAATTATGTCCCAAACCGTCCCTGATCATTTCTCTTCACTTTTCCCCCCTGAGGAGTTCTCTGGGGTAACTTCCATACTGGTGGCGGTTTCCGGCGGGGTTGATTCAGTGGTGCTGTTGCACCTGTTGCAGTCGGTTGCACCAGACTATGGCTTAGATCTGGAAGTCGCTCATCTGGATCACGGAATCCGCTCAGAAAGTGCCGCCGATGCTGATTTTGTCGCTGAACTTTGCCGGGACTGGGGTCTCTCTTGCCATGTTGACCGAGCTGAAGTTCCCGCCTTGGCAACGAGGCGGGGTTGGAGCCTGGAGATGGCTGGACGGCAGGCGCGACGGGAATTTTTGCAAAGGACCGCTGATGAAAGGGGCTACGAACGGATTGCTCTGGCCCATCATCGCGATGATCAGGTAGAAACCTTTTTTCTCCGTCTTCTGCGTGGGACCGGGATCAGCGGTTTGTCATCTATGCACAGGCTTCAGGGATGCTGGTGGCGGCCGCTGCTTGCGGTGAGTCGGCAGCAGATCCTCGCCTATGCGAAGCAGCAGGGTTTGCGCTGGGTTGAGGATGAATCAAACCGTGATCCGGTATTTTTACGAAACCGCTTGCGCCAGCAAATTGTGCCGCAACTGCGGGAATTTAATCCGCAGCTGGATGAGCGACTAAGCGTACTCTGTGCGCAGGTTCAGTTGGAGGAGGATTTCTGGCAGCAGCAGCTGGATCAGCTTTTCCCGAGACTGGTGGTTTCAGGTCAAAATGGTTTCCGGCTTGATCGAATTCTGCTGCTCGGTTTGCATCCGGCTATGCGGTTGCGGGTTTTGCGTGAGGCTTTACGGCAAGTTCGCGGTGACCTGCAACGGATCGAGGCGGATCATCTGCAGGCGATCGAAAACCTGCTCCAGGCGGATCGCAGCCAGGCGCAGCTTGATCTGCCAGACTGTTGGGTGGCGCGGCGTTATGGGCAGCTTTGGTTGCGGACGGCTCCGCCCGCTCGCCCGCAGGCTTATGACTTGCCACTCCCGTTTTCTGGCGAAGTCGAATTGCCTGACGGTCGCACCTTGGGCGCTACGGTGCTGGCGGAACAGCAGGGGGAATCCCTGGCAGTTGCCGAATTCTCCCTAGCCGAATTTAATGAGCCATTGCGGATTCGCAGTTGGCAGGCTGGGGATCGTTTCGAACCTGCCGGTATGCTTGGCTGCAAGCGGTTAAAGCGATTTTTCAGTGATGACAAAATGGAAATTGAAGAGCGAGCCAGGGTTCCTTTGCTGGTCAGCGGAGAGATCATCCTCTGGGTTGTCGGCCGTCGTCGGTCACGACACGCGATAGCAAATTTGCAATCGGGACCGGTTCTGCGTTTAGAGTTGATTTGAGCGGCTTAAGGTGGGACAAAAAACTTGTGAGTGCTTGCTCTTTATGGTAATTTTTCCTGCCGATTCTAACCTAATTGTTGGCGGTGTTCAACGCCGCCGAAATCGCTAATAAAACTCCACAGGGGGTATTGTGAGCCAATTCCAGAAAAATCTTGCTTTGTGGCTGGTAATTTCGTTGTTGATGATCATGCTATTCAACATGATGACCCAGCGGGAAGGCGAGCTGACAAAGATTAATTACACTGAGTTTTTAACAGCTATTGAAGCCGGCCGGGTTACCAATATCACCTTTCAGGGGAACCAGGTGACCGGGATTTATGAGGACGGCAGTAAGTTCCAGACTCATGCGCCGATGGATGAACAGTTGATCCCGGAGCTGAAAGAAAAGGGTGTGGTGATCGAGGCCAAGCCGGTAGATGATCAGGGTTTCTGGTTTACTCTGCTGGTCTCCTGGGGGCCGATCCTGCTGCTGATCGCAGTCTGGATTTTCTTCATGCGCCAGATGCAGGCCGGTGGCGGCAAAGCGATGAGCTTTGGCAAGAGTAAAGCCAAGCTGCTTACAGATACCCAGGGGCAGGTGACCTTCAAGGATGTCGCTGGTGTTGACGAGGCCAAACAGGAACTGGAAGAGGTGGTCGAGTTTCTAAGAGATCCAAAAAAGTTTACCCGTCTCGGTGGCAAAATTCCCAAAGGTGTGCTGCTGGTCGGTTCGCCAGGAACCGGTAAAACTTTGCTGGCCCGCTCGGTCGCCGGTGAAGCCGGGGTGCCGTTTTTCACCATCTCCGGTTCCGACTTTGTCGAAATGTTTGTCGGGGTTGGTGCCAGTCGGGTGCGTGACCTGTTCGTCCAGGGTAAAAAGAATGCTCCCTGTATTATTTTTATCGATGAGATCGATGCGGTCGGTCGGCATCGTGGTGCCGGTCTCGGCGGTGGCCATGATGAGCGCGAGCAGACCCTTAACCAGTTGCTGGTCGAGATGGATGGTTTTGAGACCAACGAAGGGGTCATTCTGGTGGCCGCGACCAACCGCCCCGACGTCCTCGACCCGGCGTTGCTGCGCCCGGGCCGCTTCGACCGCCAGGTGGTGGTGCCGCGCCCGGATGTCAAGGGGCGTCACAAAATCCTCCAAGTCCATTCGCGCAAGGTGCCGATGGACGAGAGCGTCGAGCTTGGCGTGATCGCTAAAGGTACCCCCGGTTTTTCCGGCGCCGACCTGGCCAATCTGATCAACGAAGCCGCTCTGCTTGCAGCGCGGGCCAATAAGTCCAAGGTCGATATGGATGATTTCGAAGCGGCCAAGGACAAGGTGTTGATGGGGGCCGAACGGCGTTCGATGGTGATCACCGAAGAGGAGAAGAAGGTCACCGCTTATCACGAAGCTGGCCATGCTCTGGTGTCTTTGCTGACCCCCGGTTCCGACCCGGTTCATAAAGTGTCGATCATCCCGCGTGGCCGGGCCATGGGCGTGACGATGTACCTACCGGCCGAGGAGAAATACAACGAAACCGCCAAGGGATTGAATATCCGGATCCGTGCTATGCTCGGCGGTCGGATTGCTGAGGAGTTGACCTTCGAGTCGGTGACCAGCGGCGCCAGTAACGACCTGGATCGGGTCTCGGCGATCGCCCGCAAGATGGTCTGCGAGTGGGGAATGAGTGAGAAGATCGGCCCGTTGACCTTCGGTGAGAAGGAAGGCGAGGTGTTCCTCGGCCGCGATATGGGGCATATGAAGAATTACAGCGAGGCGACCGCAGTCGAAATTGATAACGAGATCCGCCGCATCGTCCATGAGAACTACGATATCACCCGCAAACTGCTCGGAGACAGTCAGCCAATGCTGATCGCTCTGGCGGAGGAGTTGCTGGAAAAAGAGACCCTTGGCAGCAGTGAAGTCATTGCAGCGGTTTTCCCGGATGGCGCGCCTGACCACCTGAAACCGAAAGAGAGCGAAGAGCCGTTTAAGTTTGATGATGACATTTCCCTTGCACCGACTGCTGACCTTGGCGTCAAAAAGGACGAAGTTGACGAGCCTGGTGAAGCATCGGCGGACCCACAAGATGGACCGCAGGAGAAAGAGGGTAAGGAGGAGACGTCTCCGTCGTGAGACCGGCCCCAGCAAAGCGGTTATTCGGCCGGGACTGTTGTCTGGAGCTGGATCGGCCGCGGATTATGGGGGTGCTTAATGTCACACCGGATTCTTTTTCCGATGGTGGCCGGTTCGTTCAGTTGGATGCTGCCGTTAAGCAAGGCCTGCAGCTTTTCCGCGAGGGGGCCGATCTTCTGGATATCGGTGGTGAGAGTACCCGGCCGGGGGCGGCCGCAGTTAGCCTGGATGAAGAACTTTCCCGGGTTGTTCCGGTTATCGAGCGCTTGCGCCAGGAAACCGATCAGCCGATCTCGATCGATACCAATAAGGCGGCTGTGGCCCGTGATGCAATGGCGGCTGGTGCTAACTTTATCAATGATATCAGTGGGCTGACATTCGATCCACAGATGCCTGCAGTGGCCGAACAGACTGCGGCCGGCTTGTTTCTAATGCATACCCGGGGAAGACCCGAAGTGATGCAGCAGGATACGCTGTATTGCGATCTTCCAAGTGAAGTGCTGGCCTCTCTGCAGCAAAGTATCGACATTGCTCAAACGGCCGGCGTTGCGCGATCCAAGCTGGCGATCGATCCGGGGATCGGCTTCGGCAAAAGTGCTGAGGGGAACCTGGAAATTCTGCTGCAGCTGGATAAGTTACATCGGCTCGGCTGCCCGATTCTGCTTGGCACCTCGCGGAAAAGTTTTCTCGGCCGAATCACTGGGCAGGAAAATCCGACCAGTCGGCTGGCCGGGACCCTGGCGACCCTGGCGCTAGCCGTTGGGCAGGGTGTCCAACTGTTTAGGGTGCATGATGTGCGGCCGGCCTTGGACGCTGCCATGGTTTCCTGGGCGATCCGCGAGCAGCGACTGCCGAATTGATTTTTACCTGCGGATTTAGATTCTAGCCTGCCGATGCAGGCTGATTTTTTTGTTCGATTGTTGTTTCTCCCCTCTGCCTGTCGGTGGATGCTGTAATGCTTGATGTCTTCACCAATATTCGTCTGCTCGACCTGCTTGATATCAGCATTGTCGCCTTTATCATCTACCGGATCATCCTCCTGATCAAGGGCACTCGTGCCGTGCAGATGCTGCTCGGCCTGGCTGTTATTCTGGTGGTTTACCTGGCCTCCCGGGTTGGCGATCTGCATACTCTCAACTGGTTTTTAAGTAACTTCCTGTCTTCGATCATCCTGGTCATTGTGGTTATCTTCCAGAACGATATCCGCCGCGCGCTGATGCATGTCGGCAGTAATCCCTTTTTTGGCGGCATGACCTACCGCGAAGAGACCGAGATGATTGAAGAGCTGGTCAGGGCTTGCGTCGCGCTTGGCAACCGCAAGATCGGAGCGCTGATCGTTATCGAGCGGGAAACCGGGATCAAAGATATTCTCGAATCGGGGACGCTGATCGATGCCCGGGTGGAGAGCGAACTGATCCGCGCGATTTTCATGCCGAGTTCGCCGATTCATGACGGTGCCCTGGTTGTTCAGCAGGGGCGTTTGCAGCAAGCAGGCTGTTTTTTGCCGCTCACCCAAAGCAGCGATGTCAGCAAGGCTCTGGGGACTCGGCACCGGGCGGCGATCGGTTTGACTGAGCTGGCCGATGCGGTGGCGATTATCGTCTCTGAAGAAACCGGGAAGATTTCTGTCGCGGTTAATGGCGGCATCACCCGAAACCTGGATGCAACCAGTCTAAAAAAGGTGCTGGGGCGGTTACTTGAGCCACGCCGGGCTGCGAAAAAGAAGAAGGATTAGCGGCATGTTCAAGGTGTTGACTGAAAACTGGACACTGAAGCTGATCTCGCTGGTCTTTGCCCTGATTCTCTGGGTGTTTATCATGGGCGAGCGGCGTCTGGAGGTTGGCTACACGGTGCCGCTTGAATTGCAGAATGTTCCCGCTGGACTGATGGTGGCCAACGAAGTACCCAGCTTGATCGATGTGCGGGTCAGCGGACCGCGGACTCTGCAGATGAAAGTCAGTCCGAACGATATCGGCATCAACGTCGATCTGAATGATCTGCAGCCGGGGTTGACCACCTTCAAGCGGCTCGAAGAGCGGCTCAATCTGCCGAGTGGCTTACGGGTGACCAGGCTTTCACCGTCATTTATCGATCTGAAACTGGAACGGATCGCTGAAAAACAGGTGCCGATTAAGATTGCTTTGAGCGGCGAACCGCTGGATGGCTATGCGGTTGGCAGCGTCAAGGCGAGCCCGGACCGGGTGCTGATCGAAGGTGCGGAATCAGAACTGAAAAGTGTCACCTCTGTGACCACAGAGCACGTCGATCTGATCGGGGTCAATGAAAGCTTTTCATTGATTGTACCACTGGTTCACCAGGGAACTTATACCGGCTTTAAAGATGAAAAAACCACCGAAGTCCAGGTTGAAATTCAGGCCGTTGAACCGCCTGCGGGCAGCGACGATGAGCCGGACGAAATAGACCAATCAATTGAAAATAATACTCAAGATAATACTCAAAAGGAAAACTGATCATGGATAAGAAATTGTTCGGGACCGATGGGGTGCGAGGGGTCGCCAATATTGAACCGATGACCACCGAAATGGCGATGCAGCTGGGACGGTCGGCTGCTTATGTGTTTAAAAATGGTGGCAGCCGGCGGCACCGGGTGGTGATCGGTAAGGATACCCGCCTGTCCGGTTACATGATTGAAAATGCCTTGGTTGCCGGAATCTGTTCCATGGGCGTCGATGTCTTGCTGGTCGGACCGCTGCCAACTCCGGGGATTGCCTTTATCACCGCTTCGATGCGCGCCGATGCCGGGGTGGTGATCAGCGCTTCGCACAACCCTTACCAGGATAATGGCATAAAATTTTTCTCCAATGATGGTTTCAAGCTGCCTGACGAAGTCGAATTGAAAATTGAGGATCTGATTCTCAATAATCGCTTGGATGAACTGCGGCCGATCGCCGATGACGTCGGTAAGGCTTATCGGATCGATGATGCCAAAGGTCGTTACATTGTGTTTTTGAAAAACACCTTTCCGCGTGACCTGGACCTGCAGGGGTTGCGGATTGTCCTCGACTGTGCTCACGGTGCCGGCTACAAAGTGGCGCCGGCGGTGCTTACCGAGTTCGGTGCCGAAGTTATCACCCTGGGAGTCGAGCCGAACGGCATGAATATCAATGATGGCTGCGGGTCCCTGCATCCTGAAGTGATGGCGCGGAAGGTGCGTGAATTTCGCGCTGATTTGGGAATCGCTCTGGATGGAGATGCCGACCGGGTGATTTTCGTCGATGAAAATGGAGACGAAGTCGATGGTGACCATATCATGGCCATCTGCGGGACCGAAATGCTCAAGACGGGGGAACTGAAAAAGAAAACCGTGGTCGCCACGGTGATGAGCAACATGGGCCTCGATATCGCCATGAAAAAGGCCGGCGGCAAAGTGATCCGCACTGGCGTTGGTGATCGTTATGTGGTGGAAGAGATGCGCAAAGGCGGCTATAACCTGGGAGGTGAGCAGTCGGGACACATGATTTTCCTCGATCATAACACTACCGGAGATGGTATTCTCTCAGCCCTGCAGGTGCTGGCGATCATTCAGCGCAGTGGCAAGCGCCTGTCCGATCTGGCCAAGGTCATGACTTCAATGCCGCAGGTGCTGGTGAACGTGCGGGTGCGAAAAAGGGCGGATCTGGCTGAGATTGCTCCCATCAAACTGGCGATCGATGAGGTCGAGGCCGAGTTGGGTGAGACCGGGCGGGTGTTGATCCGCTATTCAGGAACTGAGCCGTTGCTGCGGGTGATGATTGAAGGCGCAGATCAGACTCGAATTGCCGAGTTGGCTGATCGATTGGCCTGTCTAGTCAAAGAACATCTTGGCTCCTGATATAATAATTAATGGTACACTGTTTTATCCAGGAATACCGAGGGAGTTGAGGCTTTGGCAAAGCTGGGAGTAAATGTCGATCATATTGCAACCATTCGCCAGGCGCGTGGCATAGATGAGCCTGATCCGGTTGCCGCTGCAATGCTTGCGGAGTTAGCCGGAGCCCAGGGAATTACCGTGCACCTGCGTGAAGACCGTCGGCATATTCAGGATCGGGATGTCGAATTACTGCGGAAAACTATCAAGACCCGCCTCAATCTGGAAATGGCGCTGACCGATGAAATGATCGCCTTTGCTCTTAAAGTTCTGCCGGATGCGGTGACCCTGGTCCCTGAGGGGAGGCACGAGCTGACCACCGAGGGCGGGTTGGATGTCTGTCTGCTGCGTTCGACCTTGAAAGATAAGATCGCTTTACTCAAGCAGGCCGGGATTATCGTCAGCCTGTTTATCGAGCCGGATATGGAGCAGATCAAGGCCAGTCACCGGGCCGGTGCCGATTATATTGAAATTCACACCGGCACCTATTGTGAAATGACCAACCCCGCCCATCAGCGGGAACAGCTGCAGCGGATTGAATTGGCCGTCAGCGCCGCTCGTAAACTCAGCCTGGGGGTCAACGCTGGGCATGGTCTCAATTACCGCAACATCGGTCCGGTCGCTGCGCTAAAGGGTATTGAGGAATTCAATATCGGCCATAGTATTGTCGCCCGAGCCGCTTTGGTTGGCATGGAACGAGCGGTAAGGGAGATGTTGGCGCTGCTTTAGCAACTGGTTCGGAGAAGGTCTGTGGCAATTATTGGCATCGGGACCGATCTGGCCCGCATCGAACGCTTTCGCAAGTTTCTTGAGCCGGGCAACCGGCTTCTCGAGCGACTTTTCTCGGCTGCCGAGCGCGGCTATGCTTTAGAAAAAAAAGACCCGGCACCGCACCTGGCCGCTCGTTTTGCCGCCAAAGAGGCTTTCCTCAAGGCCCTTGGAACTGGTCTGCGGGATGGTCTGGCGTGGCAGCAAATAATCGTAACGCGCGATGCCCTCGGTTGCCCGTCCCTGCAACTGTCCGGCCGGGCGGCTGAAATGCTGGTGGCGCGTGGTGTTAATTCGGTTCATCTCAGTTGTTCCCACGACGGCGATTATGCCGTTGCCACCGTAATCCTGGAGTCTTGATGCGACTGATCAGTGCGGATGAGATGCAGGCGATCGACCGGCGGGCGATAAATGTGCTCGGGGTTCCCGGTGTGGTGTTGATGGAGAATGCCGGACGAGCGGCTACTGAGATCTTCTGTCGCGAGTTTTCCGGTTGTTTTTCCGGTTCGGTGCTGGTCCTGGCTGGTAAGGGGAACAACGGTGGCGACGGCTATGTCATGGCCCGTCTGCTGGCGGAGCAGGGCTGGCGGGTGCAGACCTTGGTCCTGGGCCAGGCTGAAGATATTCAAGGCGATGCAGCAGTGATGCTCGCTATTCAGCTGAAACTTGAACTGCCGACTGTGTTTGCCACAGATGCCTGTAGCCTGCGCAGCAGCTTCGCAGCTGCAGAGCCGTTGGTGGTTATCGATGCGCTGCTCGGTACCGGGCTTAAATCGACCGTAGCTGGACTTTACGCCGAAGCGATCGAAATGATCAACAGCTCTGGAGTGCCGGTGTTTTCCGTCGACATCCCATCGGGGGTTGATGGCTCCAGCGGTCGGATCTGCGGCAATGCTGTCCAGGCCGACCTGACTGTCACCTTTGACCATGCCAAGATCGGTCACGGCAGTTTCCCCGGTGCCGGCTGTTGCGGCGACCTGGAAGTGGTCGATATTGGGATTCCCCGCTTTGGCCGTCCTGAGCCGGCGAGCAAGGTCCTGCTAGTGGATCCTGATGCGGCCCGCGATTGGCTACCGCCAAGGCTATTGAGCGGCCATAAAGGTAGCTTTGGACATGTGCTGCTGTTGGCTGGCTCGTCCGGCAAAACCGGGGCCGCGGCCCTTGCCGGCGCAGCAGCCATGCGCAGCGGCTGTGGCCTGGTCACTGCTGCCGTGCCGGCTTCGGTTCATGCTATTCTGGAAATGAAACTGACAGAGGTGATGACCAGCCCCCTGGCAGATCAGGATGGCATCCTTTGCCTGCAGGCCCAACCGGCGCTTGAAAAACTGCTGGAGGGGCGGCAGGCGTTGGCGGTCGGCCCGGGTCTTGGCCAGAGCGCCGAATTGAAGGAATTGATCCGTTGGCTGGTAACAGAGACCAGCTTGCCACTGGTTATCGATGCCGATGGCTTGAACCTGCTGGCCGGGCAACTTGAATGCTTGAAAAAGCGCAGCGGCCCACCGCCGGTGCTGACGCCGCACCCGGGTGAGATGTCCCGCCTCTGCGGTTTGCCGATTGCTGAAATAGAAGCCAACCGGTTTCAGGTCGCGGTCGATTTTGCCGCCGAGCATCAGGTCGTGCTGTTGCTAAAAGGGGCACGCACGGTGATTGCCGCACCCGATGGTGCGGTGCGCATCAACAGCACCGGCAATGACGGTTTGGCCAGCGGCGGCAGCGGGGATGTACTTACCGGGCTGCTTGCAGGACTGCTGGCTCAGAGGATCAGCAGTTTCGATGCGGCGGCGCTGGCTGCCTGGCTGCACGGCCGTGCAGCTGAACGAATTGCTATGCACCAGGGGACGGCCGGAATGGCCGCTTCGGACCTACTCCCACAACTTCCGGCGGCTCGCCGGGAACTGACCGAAGGAGATTGCCCATGCTGACTGCCAAAGAGATTATGACCACCGAGGTCGTTACGGTCACCACCGACACCAGCCTGAAAGAGCTGGCTAATAAATTTGTCGAAACCAGATACAGCAATATGCCGGTTCTTGATGGCCAGGGTGAGCTCGTCGGTGTGATCAGTGAAACCGATCTGATAGAACAACAGAAGCCGTTGCATATTCCCACCGTTATGGCCCTGTTTGATGGCGTGTTTTATCTCGACAGCGAAAAACGCTTCAAAGGCGAGGTCGATCGAGTTACCGCAACCACGGTCGGAGAACTCTACGACAAGCGTCTGATTACCTGTGGCCCCGAAACACCGCTGCGCGATATTGCCGCCTTGATGGCAAAGCACAAGGCGCACCTGATCCCGGTTGTCGAAGAGGGAAAGATGCTCGGCGTGGTTGCACGGCTTGACTTGATCCGGTCGATGGAACACTGATGACAGAGGCTTGGAGAGTCGCCAGCGTCTGCGAAGAGCAGACGCTGGAACTTGGGATTCGATTGGGCCGGTTGCTTGAGCAACCGGCCCTGATTCTATTGCAGGGCGACCTGGGTGTCGGGAAATCGGTGCTTGCCCGTGGTATTGCCCGTGGACTGGGGGTCGCTCCACAAATCCCGATCACCAGTCCGACCTTCACCCTGATGAATCATTATCCGGCTCGTTTGAGCCTTTATCACTTTGACCTTTACCGGCTGGCCGACCCGGAGGAGCTGATCGAACTCGGCTTCGAAGAGTTCGCCTATGGTGACGGGGTTGCCTTGGTCGAGTGGCCGGAGCGTCTTCAGGATGATGCCGTTTCCGGTCTGTGGATTAAACTCCAGCATTCGGGCGGAGAATCGCGCCGACTTGAATTTACTGCTTGCGGAGCGGCTGCAGAAGCCCTGCTGACAGGTCTGCGAGACAGTCTGCAGAAACAACCATTAACGCCGGTCAAATAGGCGGAAAAAGCTTTTGACCGGTTGGAGAATTCCTGCTATTAAAGGGGATTTACGAGACCTTTTAGGACTTTTCAGCGATATCGGGACAGCTGCACTGGCGCCGATTTTCCAATCAGGAGGAAGAGGACTGCTATGGCCCTGGTCGTACAAAAATATGGCGGGACATCCGTCGGCTCAGTCGAGCTGATCCGTAACGTTGCCCGACGGGTAGCCAAGACTTTTGATGACGGCAACGATGTCGTGGTAATTGTCTCGGCGATGGCGGGGGAAACCAATCGCCTGGTGGCGCTGGCGGATGAAATCAGCGAATTTCCTAGTGAGCGTGAATATGATGTGCTGGTGTCGACCGGCGAGCAGGTAACCATCTCACTGCTCTCGATGTGCCTGCAATCGATGGGTTACAATGCTAAGAGCTATCTCGGTTCGCAGATCCCTGTTCTGACCGATAAAGCCCATGCCAAAGCACGGATCAAGAGTATCGATGATAAAAATATCCGCGAGGACCTGAAATCGGGCACCATCATAATCGTTGCCGGCTTCCAGGGGACCGATGGGCTGGGGAATATCACCACTCTCGGTCGGGGGGGCTCGGATACCTCAGCCGTAGCTGTAGCCGCTGCTCTCAAAGCAGATGTCTGTGAAATCTATACCGATGTCGACGGTGTTTATACTACCGACCCGCGGATGGTTCCTGAGGCAAGCAAGATCGAAAAAATTTCCTACGAAGAGATGTTGGAGATGGCCTCGCTGGGTGCCAAGGTGCTGCAGATTCGGAGTGTTGAGTTTGCCAAGAAATACAACGTAGTTATTCATGTGCGTTCGAGCTTCAATGACAAGCCGGGAACGCTGGTGATGAAGGAGGATCAGGAGATGGAGACCGTACTGGTTTCAGGTGTGGCATACAATAAGGATGAGGCAAAAATCAGTATTTTTGGGGTTCCCGATCAGCCGGGAATTGCCGCGCAGATCTTTTCACCGCTGAGTGAAGCCAATATCACCGTCGATATGATCATCCAGAATGTCTCTCACGAAGGCAAAACCGATATGACCTTCACCGTGCCCAAGACGGACTGTAAAAAAGCGGTAAAGATCGTTGAAGAGGTCGCCCAGAAGATCGAGGCCAGCGGCGTAAAGCACAATGAGAATATCGCCAAGATTTCGATCATCGGCGTCGGTATGCGCTCCCATTCGGGGATTGCCAGCACTATGTTCCAGACCCTGTCGCGCGAAGGGATCAATATTGAAATGATCTCGACCAGCGAAATCAAAGTTTCTTGCATTATCGACACCAAGTACACTGAGCTGGCGGTGCGGGTACTGCATGAAGCCTTCGGTCTGGATCGGCCGGAGACTGATGAGGGCTAACTAAATTCAGGTCCAAGTACGAAAGGATGTCATGCGATGAGTCGGATTCTGCTTTACGATACCACCTTGAGGGACGGCACCCAGGCTGAAGATATTTCTTTTCAGGTTCAGGATAAGGTGCGTATTGCCCAGCGGCTGGATGAACTGGGGATCGATTATATTGAAGGTGGCTGGCCCGGCTCAAACCCCAAAGACATTACTTTCTTTCAGGAAATCAAGAAAGTCACCCTGGCGCACAGCAAGATTGCCGCCTTCGGTTCCACCCGCCGCGCAAAGGTGACACCGGCCGAAGATAATAACATCCAGATGTTGATCGAAGCGGAGCCTGATACGGTGACGATTTTCGGTAAGACCTGGGACTTTCATGTACGTGAGGCGCTACGGATCTCGCTGGATGAGAACCTGGAGTTGATCAACGATTCCCTGGTCTATCTTAAGCAGCGGGTCGGCGAGGTGGTCTACGACGCCGAACACTTTTTTGACGGCTACAAGGCTAATCCGGACTACGCCATTAAAACTCTCCAGGCTGCTGCTGCTGCCAGGGTTGACTGTGTCGTGCTCTGTGATACCAATGGCGGGACCCTGCCGTACGAAATCCCGGCGATCATGGAGGTGGTGAAGGGGGCGATCGATATCCCGATCGGTATCCATGCCCACAATGACAGTGAATGTGCCGTTGCTAATTCGTTGATGGCTGTCAGTTGTGGGGCGGTCCATGTCCAGGGAACCATGAACGGATTTGGTGAGCGCTGTGGAAATGCCAACCTCTGCTCGATCATCCCCTCGCTGAAACTGAAGTTGGGCAAAGACTGCATCAGCGATGACAACCTGAAAAAACTACGCTTAGCTTCCCGCCATGTTTACGAACTGGCCAATCTGATACCGAATAAGCATCAGGCCTATGTCGGCAACTCGGCTTTTGCTCACAAGGGCGGCGTGCATGTCTCGGCGATTCAGCGGCATCCCGAAACCTATGAACATATTCGGCCGGAACTGGTCGGCAACCGGACTCGGGTGCTGGTCTCCGATCTGTCGGGGCGCTCAAATATTTTAGCCAAAGCAGAAGAGTGCGGGATCGAACTGGACAGTAAGGATCCGGTCACCATGGAGATTCTGGAAGAGATCAAGGAACTGGAAAATAAGGGTTTTCAGTTCGAGGGTGCCGAGGCTTCCTTTGAGCTGCTGATGCTGAAAGCCATGGGCAAACTGAAACATTATTTCACGGTCACCGCTTTCCGGGTGATCGACACCCTGCGTGACGGCGACAAAGATCCCGTCTCCGAGGCCACCCTGAAAGTGAAGGTCGGTGGCAAGGTGGAACATACGGCGGCCGATGGCAACGGACCGGTGAACGCTTTGGATATGGCGCTACGCAAGGCTTTAACCAGTTTTTACCCCCAGCTAGCCGAAGTCAAGCTGCTCGATTACAAAGTGCGGGTCTTGCCCGCCAGCCGGGGGACCGAATCTGTGACCCGGGTTCTGGTGGAGTCTGGCGACCATGAAAGTCGCTGGGGGACGGTGGGCGTTAGCAGCAACATCATCGATGCCTCCTATAACGCTTTGGCGGATGCGCTGACCTATAAGCTCTATAAAGACCAGACCTGAGACTTATCTAAAAACACCAGAGTGGCATAGACCGGCACTGCGTTGCAGCGTGCCGGTTTTTTTATGTCTCAACGATCAAATAAATGACGTCTTCTATATTTAGCCGTCACTTTTATGACGGATGGGTCTGGATGGTTTTTTTGTGTCTGCTCTGTGTCAATCAATAGTATAGAAAAAGCTTGAAAAATAAGTAGTTATAGGTTTTCAGGTTAGCTGGAAAGATATCTTTGGTTCGAATAGTCAGACTTTAATGCCCTGGTTGACTTTGATTCATTTTCTGTTAGTGACCTGGAAATTTCTAGATCGTCAAAAGAATGGCGGAAGCTTAAGCTTCCATCCTGTCAGCGGTCAGCTCATTTTAGGTTTTATCTCTCTGGTTTGAATATATATAGACGGATCTTGAATCTAAGTGTCTGGAAAATAGCTGATAATTTATTTAGGAGAAAAATGGTCTATTTTTTTAGGCGGCTTGGCATGTCTCATGAAAGAATTAATTAACAGAACGCATAATGGTGCAAGGTCACGTTTGCTTCTAGTTGGTAAGAAACTCAGCTGCCCTGGAGGTCACTAAATGAAATGTCCAAAATGTAAAGGAAGGATGTATTCCGAGAAATATTATGATTTCGTAAGAGCCTTCGACGCTTGGAAGTGTTGTGCCTGCGGTGAGGTGATCGATCCGACCATCATTGCCAATCGGGCGCGCAATCACAGCGTTCATCTTGGTTGATTGGCTTTTAATAACAGTACCTCAAGGGCTGGAGATTCTCTCTGGCCCTTTTTATTTGTTCGGGAAATTCACTGAGATATGTTTTGTTATAGTTGTTTTCAGCTGGCCTGTGAAAATCTGTAATCGTTGTTTACTTGGTTCTGGGCCAGTTTAATCCGAAAGCATAGGCTGGCAAATACCCTGAAAATAATTCCTATCGGGAGTCATAACATGGAGCGAGGGCCTCACGAGGTTCATCTGAACCTTAATGTTCGTGGCTTGCCGGTATCGGCCACTTTAGGGATTAACGAAGAAAGTAACCGTTTGCTGGCCGAAGGCAAACAAGTCTATAAACTGGGGCTTGGCCAATCGCCGTTTCCGGTTCCTGGGCCGATTGTAAGGGAATTGCAGAACAATGCACACCAAAAGGACTATCTTCCGGTCCGGGGCCTGCAAGCTCTCTGTGATGCGGTTGCCGGCTATTATCGTCGCACCCAGAATCTGACTTTTTGCGGCGATAGCATTTTGATCGGTCCCGGCTCCAAAGAGTTAATGTTTCTTTT
The DNA here is from genome assembly GCA_947259685.1 of uncultured Desulfuromonadales bacterium. The sequence goes on from CAMYNC010000019.1 coordinate 40,439, forward strand.
ACAGCTGGTTTATTACGGCGATCTGGTGATCCCTACCCCCAGCTGGGTGTCCTATGCACCCCAGGCGCATATCATCGGCCGGCATGTCCGCTGGTTGCAGACCGAAGCTGAAAATAACTGGCTGCTGACACCGGATGAGCTGGAGAGGCTCTGTCACAGCGACCCTAGCAAGCCGCGGATTGTCATCCTCAACTATCCGAACAATCCAACCGGCTGTTCCTATTCAGACACGCAGTTGCAGGAACTGGCCGCCGTGGCGAGAAAGTATCGCTTGATCATGCTTTCAGATGAAATTTATGGCGAGCTGAATTTCTCCGGCTCCCATCGATCGATTGCCCGCTATTATCCGGAGGGAACGATTATCGCCAGTGGTTTGAGTAAATGGGCAGGTGCCGGTGGCTGGCGGCTGGGAACCTTTGCCTTTCCCGCCGAGTTGCATTGGCTGCTGGATGCGATGGCTGTGGTCGCCAGTGAAACATTTACTGCGACCAGTGCGCCAATTCAGTATGCCGCTGTTAAGGCCTTTCAGGGAGGTGCTGAACTTGAGCGTTATCTGCTCCAGTCGCGGCGGATTCTACAGGCCTTAAGTGACTGGATCTTCAGTCAATTAACAGGGGCCGGCATTGCGGCGGCACGGCCGACCGGAGCATTTTATATTTTTCCTGATTTTAGTCCGTTAAGGGCCAAGCTGGCTGCGCGCGGGGTGGTTGATGCGGAAAGTTTGTGCCGAAAAGTACTCCAGGAAACCGGAGTCGCATTTTTACCTGGTAGTTGCTTTGGTCGTCCTCATAATGAGTTGACCGCGCGTTTGGCGTTCGTCGATTTCGATGGGGCAAAAGCCCTCGCCGCCGCAGAGCAGATTCCTGTGGAGCAAGGGCTGGAAGAGGTTTTTCTCGGTCAGTACTGTGAAAAGGTCTTGGCAGCCATCCTGCTGATCTGCAACTGGCTGAAATAGCTGATCTGAAGCGGCCAGCCAAGGTTATTTCAGAGCCCTTTTGTCTGTCCCTCAGGCTTCGGCGTCAGTTGGCGTTTGGGGGGAGGCGGCGGACGATTTTTTTAAATCGAAAAGCAGCTTCAACAGACCGATCACCGCCATTGCGGTAAAGAATATCCCTCGCGGCATCGCCGGCTGTTTCCCCTCGCTGATAAAAATGACATCTTCAGAAGTGGGCATATTCATCTCTTTGAGCAATTCAAGCAATTTCTCTCGGTTTGAGTCGGCCACCAGGTTTTCGGCGGTCATTCCGGTCAGTTCACGTTCCGCGTTCAGAAGCAACTGATTCTCTGCGAGAAATGTGCTGCGCTCTTCGTCAGTATCGAGGTGGAAGTAGTAGCGTGTTAGCAGGTCGACGATTTGCGGGTCGCGAGTCTCAAACCAGACCCGGATCTCCTCTGCGCCGGGAGAGACTTTAAGCGGCACCAAGAAGGAGTCGATTTCCATTTTCCCCGACATATTGATCGCTTGTAGTAGGTCCTGATGGCCGCCAGTGACGGTCAGCCATTCACGTGGTGCCCCGGTCGTCTCAAGTTCGCTGATATTGATCGGTTGTGGCTGTGGATTGCGCAGCAGCAGACTAAGATCGGCATAGCCGAGCCAGCCGAGAATCAGGCAGATCACCAGCAGGGTGACACGGAAACGTTTCATAACCATCCTTCTTGTGGGTAACTTGTGGATTACTGTTGATAAAAAAATGGGCCGCCCGAGGGCGGCCCAAAGTATCGCAGATCAGATCTTTACAGACAAGTGTTCTTAAGCACCAGCAGTTTCGTTCACGGTGATCGGAACATCCTTCTGGGTCATCAATGAAACAATGACCAGAGCAATGAACGAGAGCGGGATCGAAATCAATGCCGGACTGTTGAACTGGACCGGTGCGTCCTGCGGCAGCATGCCGTAGCGAACCCACATGTCAGGGGAGATCAGGATCAAGCCCAGGGAGCTGATCAGGCCAACCACGATCGAGGCTGCGACGCCCATGGCACTGGTCTTCTTCCAGAACAGCAGCATCAGAATCGCTGGCAGGTTGGCTGAGGCGGCGACCGCAAAGGCCCAACCGACCAGGAAGGAGACGTTCATCCCTTCAAAGACGATGCCCAGGTAGATAGCGATACAACCGACCACGACCGCCGAGATCTTACCGGCACGAACCTTGCCGGCATCGGTCATCTTCATGCCGAGGAAGTTATCCATCAAGTCGTGGGCAACCGCACCAGATGCGGCAACGATCAGGCCCGAGACAGTCCCAAGAACGGTCGCGAAAGCCAGCGAGGAGATGACCGCGAACAGCACCACCCCGAAGGAGAGGGCCAGCAGCGGTGCCGACATATTGTTGTCGGTCAGGTTGATAACCCCGTTGGTCATCGCACCCATCCCGAGGAACAGGGTGAGGACATAGAAGAAGCCGATGGCGGCGATGGCGACGATGGTTGACTTACGCGCTGCAGCCTGACTCGGAACCGTGTAGTAGCGGATCAGGATGTGCGGCAGGGCAGCAGTACCGCAGAACAGTGCCAGCATCAGCGAGATGAAGTTGAACTTCTGCAGGCCGGTGGCGTTGTCGACCTTGAATTTCAGACCCGGCCGCAGGACACGGGCACCTGGGGTCGGTTTCTGGTAGAAGATGGTCGTGGTGTTGCCACCCTCTTTGATATATTTCTTGCCCCAGAGGACGATGGTCGAATCTTTCAGGGCTGAGAGGTAAGCAAGCGGTCCGACAGCACCGGTTGCCGCGACTTCCTTGCCGTTCATGCGCAGTTCTTTGATATGACCGACCGGAAAGAAAGCACCTTCCTCCTTGGCTGCACCGTTGAACAGTTTGGTGCCGTCAGCCATTTTAGTCATGAACAGGGCCTCTTCCAGAGTGTAGCCAGTGGCAGTTTCGGTGAGCTGCCAGATCGACTCAGCGCCATCCTTGGCCAGCTTTACAAAGCCAGCTTCGCCGTAGGCTGAATCGAGGCCAGCGACAACCGTGAAGCCCGGCTCGCTGATTTCCAGAGCGGCAGAGGCTTGCATGGTCTTGAAGTCATGATAAGGCTGCCCATTGTTTTCCGGTGCGGTCGACAGACCACGGGTCAGAACAGCGATCACCACAACGGTGGACATGATCAGCAGCAACGCACCTTTGAAGAACTGGACGTAGGTGGTCGAAGCCATCCCGGCGGTGGCAACGATGATCGTAACAACCACACCAACGATGCAGACACCAACCCAGTGCGGCAGGCCAAGCAGCGGCTGGACCAGCACGCCGGCACCGACCATCTGCGGAATCAGGTAAAAAACCGAGACCAGCAGGGTGGAGATAGCAGCGGTCAGCTGAATCGCCTTTGAGTTGAATTTGGAGTCGAGAGCATCGGTAAAGGTGTACTTACCGAGGCGCTTCATCGGTTCAGCAACCAGGAACAGGGCCACGATCCAGCCCGCCAGGTAACCGATGGAGTACATCCATCCATCGTAACCGGCAGTAGCGATCATGCCGCAGATCCCCAGGAAGGAAGCCGCTGAGAGGTAGTCACCAGCGAAGGCGACACCGTTAGTGAACCAGTGAATGTTCCCGCCGGCAGCGTAGTAGCCTTCAGCCGAGCTGGTCCGGCGAGCCAGGTAGAACGACAGGCCGAGGACGAAAAGCACAAAAGTAATGAACAGGCCGATAGCCAGGGGTGATTGAGTATATACCATGAGTTTAATTTCCCCCTTAACTGTTCATTTTAGTTTCTGCTTTAGTGCAGAGGTGGTTGTAGATAAATGCCAACACCAGGGCGAAGCCGATCAGCCCGAAACCCCAGACCACCGCGGCGGTCTGACCAAAGATGATGTTCTGCATCGCTTTGGGGTTCATTGTGTTCATTGCCACGAAAACGGCATAAACGATGGTGTAGACAATAAACATCGAAACTCCGAGTCTTGTCTTGTAGGCGGCCGCATTGTCCTTGCCAAGTTTTACTGCTGGTCCATGACCCATAGAGAAATCTCCTCTCTTAAATGAAGTGCCGGGAGTTCATTCAACTCCATCAGCAAGTAAAAAATATACAACCAAAACCGGTTATAAATTTCTCGATATGACTAAAATAATCGCTATCTGGTTGAAATTCCTAGATAAAATATGACGCATTGTGATAAAAAATGAGCGATATTGGGTGTTGAGTTTCGCGACATAATACGACGTTATAGAATTCTGTCAATAGTAAAGTTTTTGAAAAAAAACCGTTTCGTATACAGAAATGCTGTTTCCGCGGGCTTTCTTAATGTGTATGTATACGTAAGTACAACCTTTTGTCGGCGATTTAAAATGATGTTTTGAGGCAACTGGGAATAATGACTAGATATGGGATTAGTGATAAATAACATTTGCGCTGCCTAACCATAGTTGGGGAACAGCTTTTTATTTTCTTGTTGCAGTTGTTGCATGAGGCAGCAGTTACCGTCGCCATCGTCGGGGGTGGTCCTTCGGCTGCCGAGCTGGCTGGTAATATCCAACAATTGATCAGGCTCAAAGGGCTGTGCCCTGCTCAGATCACTATTTATTAGGGACGTCAGTTTCTAGGAAATTTTCCCGCTGCCATTCGGGGCAGGGTGGTGAGCGGGCTGCAACGGGCGGGAGTACGAATTCAGGAAGGTTCGCGGATCGACGAAGTTGCCACGGGAGTGGTCAGGCTGACCAGCGGCGAACAGGTAAAGCAAATAGCCTCTACAGCTGTTCTGGGCCGAAAGCTACCACTTCATCTATCCTGTCAAGGTCACAGAGCAGCATCACCAGGCGATCAATTCCTAGGGCAATGCCTGCAGCAGGGGGCATGCTGGTCAGCTCATTGAGGAAGGCTTCCGGGGAGGGGTAGGGTAACTTGCCGGCGGCACGGCGCTGCTGTTCTTCTAGACTAAATCGTTGCCGCTGTTCCTGGGGATCGGTCAGCTCACTGAAGGCGTTGGCCAGTTCCATGCCGCCGATATACAGCTCAAAGCGTTCGGCAACAGTGCTGTCAGCGGGCTTTTTGCGGGCCAGGGCAGCATGTTCAGCCGGATATTCGGTGAGAAACAGCGGCCGATTGGCTGGTAGCTGTGGTTCGACCTGCAGGCTGATGATTTCATCGAAGCGCTCGGTTTTTAACGCCTCCGGCAGCGAGGTGTTACTGTAGCGACTAAAGGCTTCAGTAACCGTCAGCCGCGGCCAGGGGCGTTGTAGGTCGATCTGTTGCCCCTGCCAGACCAATTGACCTGCCGGACATAGCTCCGCCATTAGCTGTTCGCAATCGTCCATCAAGTGCTGATAATCACAGCCACTGCGGTACCATTCAAGCATGGTGTATTCCGGCAGATGGCGATTGCCCCGTTCGCCTTGCCGCCAGCAGTGGCAGATCTGGAAAAGGTCGGGGTAACCGGCTGCCAGCAGCCGTTTCATGCAGAGTTCTGGGGACGTCTGGAGGAACCAGTCGCCGCAGGCCATAGCATCGATATGCAGCTCTGGAGCGTTGGCCGGAATGTGCTGCGGGGTTTCGACCTCGAGGAAATGACGCTCGATGAAAAAGGCCCGGATCGACTGAACGATCCGGGCCCTTTTTTCCAGCGTGGGCCGTTTGCGGGCCAGCTGCCAGTTGCCTTCCATGCTTACTCTTTGACCCGCGTGGCGTATTCACCGGTGCGGGTGTCGATCTGGATCAAAATCCCTTCTTCAACGAAGGATGGTACCTGCAGGGTGTAGCCGGTCTCGACGGTGGCCGGCTTGTTGTTGCCGGCAGCGGTATCCCCTTTGACCCAGGGATCGGATTGGGAAACCCGCAGATTGACAAAGTTCGGCAGGGTGATGCCGATGCCGATGTCGCCGTACATCAGGATTTTAACTTCCATGTTATCGACCAGGAAGTATTTGTCATCGCCCAGGGTCTCCTCAGCCAGCACCACCTGCTCGTAACTTTTCTGATCCATGAACACATAGCCGGTTTCATCCTGATAGAGATACTGCATGTCCCGCTCGTCCAGGCTGGCCGGTTCGAAAGATTCACCGCTGCGGTAAGTGCGGTCGAACAGCGCGCCGTTGATCATATTGCGCAGTTTGCAGCGATACAGCGCCTGGCCCTTGCCCGGTTTAGTGAAATCGAACTGCACGATGACGTGCGGGTCACCGTCGATCATAAGTTTGAGACCCTTTTTCAGGTCTGAACATGAGTACATGTTGAACTCCTTCTATCGATTAGCCGCCAGGAAATGCTCGTCTGGCTCCTTTACGCTGGATAGTTAATTCAGGGCCGGCATTTAACCACAGACCGCTAAATTTGTCATTGGAAAACCACTCTGCCGCATCTTGCCTGCTGGTGTCGTAACTCTTGAGCTGTTGCCTGTGCTGAGATTGCGCTGCCGGGGAGGGGCCAGGCCGGATTATTCCTCTGGGAGATCCTGACTGGCGGTCACACAATTGCGGCCGTTCTTTTTACTCTGATACAGGAGCGCGTCAGCGCGATTGAGCAGGGAGTCGAGGTTGTCATCCAGATTCATCAGCGTGGCGCCGATGGAAACGCTGACATGCAGCGGACGATTCTCATGCATAGTAAATGCTGAACCGACCAGCGCGCGCATGCGGTTGGCCAGGAATTCGAGGTTTTTCAGCTCGATGTTGCGGATCAGGCCGACAAACTCTTCGCCACCCCAGCGGCCGAACATGTCAAAGGGGCGGGCGTTGGTGGTGAGGGTGTCGGCTACCAGTCTCAGGATGTCATCACCGACGGCATGCCCGTATTTATCGTTGACCTGCTTAAAGTGGTCAATATCGATAAACAAGACCCCAAAGGGGATCAGCATGCGGTGCATCTCTTCAATGCGGATGCGCAGTTCTTTTTCCAGATAGGCGCGATTGGCCATCCGGGTCAAATGATCGAGCTGCGAGATCGCCTCTAATTCTTTGATGCGCAATTCAGTGGCTTCTCGGTTACTGATATCGGAAAATAATTCGATTCCGCCGATGATTTCATTCTGCGGCCCATGCAGCGCGGTCACCCGCACCGAGACCGGAACCCGGTGACCGCGTTTATGGTGCAGGTAAACTTCATCTTCGAGCAAATTGGCATCTTCAAGCGTCTGAGCCAGTGGGCAGCAACTCTGGCAAAGCTCTTTGCCTTCGGCATCAACATGACAAAGAATATTGTCTGCGCAGGGTTTCCCCACGACTTCTTCGGCACTATAGCCAGTAATCCGTTCTGCGGCCTTGTTCCAGAAGGTGATGCGCCGCTGCATATCGGTCAGGTAGAGGCCGTCGTGCAGATTTTCGAGGATGTTTCGATAGTCTTGGTTGTTAAGGTCCATGTCAGCCCTTGCCAGGTAGCGGTCGGATGTTCTGGGTCGAAGAGAAAATCTAATTATAGCGAAGAGTTGTCCGCAGTAAAGGAAAACGTTTGCAGCTGCTAACGGGTCTTTTCGGCATTGTCCGCTTGTAGATCCGCCGTGGCTGTGATAATTGTTACTGAAACGGTCTTGAATCGCAAGGAGGTGATAAATGGAGATTCTTCAGCAGAGTGCAGCCTTCATTGCCCAGTCGACAACCCTGATAGTGATCGGCTTGGGTCTGGCAGGATTGGCCGGCCTTGCAGCAGCCGGGGGCAAAGGACCAACGAACAAGTTAAAAGTCAAAAAATAATCTGTGCCCAAACAAGTCGATACCAATCACCACGGGAAGCCTTAGGGCTTCCCGCTTTTTTTGTCTGGCTCCGGACCTGCAGAGTTGAGGTTTTCGTAAAGTTTGATCTGCTCTGCCAGCGAGAGTTTTTTCTCCACAGCGCAGCTCTGCCGGCAAAGCCGACAGCGATCATCGCTACACCACTGACAATGATGACAATCCGGACAGGGATGTTTTTTGCCTTGCGCGGTCATACCTCTATTGTAATGACAGCTCTAAAGGGGGGCAAGCTGCTGTATTTCTTCCGGCAGGCGCTGGCGCTGCAGCCGCAGATAGAGCACCTCAATGCATTCGGCACCGAGCAACAGGCCGATGGCCAGAGAAATCCCTGAAAACGGCGGTTGCAGGGAGACGATTGGCCCCCAGGCCAGCAGTAAGAAGCCGCTTTTCAGCAGGGTTGATCGGCCCAGTTGGCCGGTTTTGTGGGCACCGGCGAACCAGCCGCGCAGCAGGTTGCAGGCGCCGTAAAACACTGGAAACAGCGCACAGGCCGCTAGCGGCCAACGCAGATATAGTCGCAGTTCGCTTTCCACCCCGAGCAAGCGGCCGAGGATCAACTCATTCAGTGGCCCGGCGGTCAGCAGCACCAGCAGTCCCATACCGCTGGCCACCAGCAGATTGAAGCGGATCAGCAGCCGATAATCTTCCGCGGTTTTAACCAATGCCAGGTAGGCCTGCTGCAGATTACGCATCGGTCCGGCCAGTAAAAACAGGAACCCGCGGATCACCCCAAAGGCCGCCAGCGCCAAAGATGCGTCCGAAAGCCGGCCAAGGATCGAGCTGATCAGCAGCGGGATGGTCTGTTGCAAGCAGGATGAATAGGCCAAGGGAAAGGAGTAACGGAGAATCTCCCCGGTCGATTTTTCTTCCTCGCCCCGGTCCAGCGGCAAGTGCACCTGCCAAGCGCACAGAGCGATGACGATGGTTTCGGTGATCACACAGCTGACCAGAGCAAAGGCCCCCAGCTGGGCGCCGACAAACCAGTTCTGACCGAGGGCCAGATAGCCGAACAGTGCAGCGACCCGAACTCCGGTCGCAAAGGAGACCAGGCTGGTGCGCCGGGCCTGGATGATCAGGCCCTGGCAAAATCCCCGGAGACCAGTGAAAAAGGGCAGCAGCACCAGCAGGTAAAGTGCTTCGCGGGCGGCCTGGGCGACCAGCGGTGGGGTGCCGAGCAAGCCCACCAGCACCAGGTCTCCCAACGGTGAAAAGGCAATAAGCGAAAGCATGATCGCCACGTAACTGGCCACCAGCACCACAAAAAGCAGCACGCTGCGCAGCGAGCGGCGTCCGCGCACCATGGCGATGGTGACCGTATGGTTCTGGTAAGAAGGGGAGGCGAAAAACAGATGGATGATCATCGCCACCGACATCCCGGCCAAGGCGGTGACGTAATCTTCCAGCCGGGCCAGGGCGCCATTGATCACTGTATGTGAGACACTCATCAACTGAACGTTGAGCAACAGCGGAAAAAAGAACAGTGAGATTTCTTTGAAGCTCAGGCGGGAGGTCTTCACGCCGGGAATCCGGGGAATAGTCGCAACAGGTCTTGTGAGGTTTTCGCCAGGTAGTCAGGTTCGACACCGCCGGTGTTGCCCAGACCATAGGCGCAGAAGCAGGTGGCAATGCCGGCGGCCTGGCCTGAATGCAGATCGGTATGGTGGTCGCCGATCATCACTGCCTGTTGCGGGTCGGCACCAAGCAGTTCCAGGGCTTTATGCACCGGCAGAGGGTGAGGTTTTTTCTTTGGATAGCTATCACCGCCGATGACCACTTTAAAGTATTTTGTCAGCCCCAGGCCGGCAAGCAGGTCGACACTGAGTTGATAGGGTTTGTTGGTGACCACCGCCAGCCGCTCCGCCGGGTGGTTGAGCAGCAGCTCTTTAATGCCGGGATAGCAGCGGGTGGTGCGGGTCAGGCGCTCGCCGTAGATTTCGAGAAAGCGCAGCAACTGCTGGCGTTGATAGTTTTCTTCACCGAAAGCTCGCTTGATCAATTTGACAGCGCCGTCGCCAACCATCTCGCGCACCTGTTCGGTGGTCAGCGCCGGCTGGCTCAGTTCCTGGCTAAGCAGGTTGAGCGAATCCGCCAAGTCGGTCACTGAATCGACCAGCGTGCCGTCCAGGTCGAACAGCAGGTACCTGGGGGTGTTCATCCGTCACCTTTTCTGATCCGCTTGCCGAAGATGGCTGTGCCGACCCGCACCAGGGTGGCACCTTCTTCAACCGCGACTTCAAAGTCTCCGCTCATTCCCATTGACAGTTCCTGCATCTTGACTCCGGGTAGAGCCAGTTGCTCGATCTGCTCGGCGAGTTGGCGCATGGTGCGAAAATAGGGACGTACTGCTTCGACGTTATCGCACTCTGGCGGCAGGCACATCAAGCCGCGGATCTGCAGTTGGGGCAGTTCGGCAACGGCGCGCGTCAGGGTTTCCAGCTCTGCCGGAAGGCAGCCGGATTTTTGCGGTTCTTCGCCGATATTGACCTGCAGCAACACCACGATCGGCTGCTCGATCTTCTGCCATTGGCGGTTGATCTCTTGCGCCAGCGTCAGCCGGTCGACCGAATGGATCATCGCCACCTGACCGCGAAGATATTTGACCTTGTTACTCTGCAGGCTGCCGATAAAATGCCATTCCACCGGGGCGCAGACCAGTGGAGCCTTGTCGCGAAATTCCTGCACATAGCTTTCCCCGAACAGCAGCTGGCCGCTGGCGTAAGCGGCTGTGATCTGCTCGGCCGGTTTGACTTTGGAGACGGCAATCAGCCGCACATGGTTCGGGTTGCGACCGACCCTGCGGCAGGCAGCTGCGATCCGTTCTTGAATATGGGCTATGTTGGCGGCAATTTCACTCATCGAAAATCTCGCTTTTACTCAAATCGGCAGGGGCACACCCAGCTCTTTCATGGCCAGGGTCAGTCGGCAGAGCGGCAGGCCGACAACGTTGGTATAGCTGCCTTCAATGCCGGCGACAAAACAGACCCCCAGGCCCTGGATGGCATAGCTGCCGGCTTTGTCGGCTGGCTCTCCGCTTGCAATGTAGCGCGCGATTTCCTCATCTGTCAAATCGCGAAAGTGCACTCGAGTGGTCACTGCTTCGCTGCGCTGTTCGCCAGTTTTGCGGTCAAGGATTGCGTAGCCCGACAGGACCTGGTGCTCGCGCCCGGAGAGCTGGTGAAGCATTTCAGCGGCCTGCTGGGCATCGGCCGGTTTGCCAAGGACCTGGTCATCGCAGAGGACGATCGTGTCGCTGCCGATCACCCAGCGTCCAGCGACAGCAGCACGATTTGCCACCTCGCTGGCCTTGTCGAGACTCAGGCGGACGACATGCTCTTCAGGGGTTTCTCCCGGAAGGAGAATTTCTTCAGCGTTGCTGGGGATCACCTGAAACTCCAGGCCGATCTGTTCCAGTAGATCTTTTCTCCGCGGCGAGGCCGAGGCGAGGATGATTTGGTCGTCCATCTTCTATTCCTTTGTTGCGCGGCGTTCTGCGATCGGCACCCACCAGCCGGGCAGGGCGTTCAACGCACGTTCCGCCATAGCCAAACGTCGATCGGCGCGTTTCATCTTGCGTGTCAACTCCAGCGGTGGAAAGAGGCCGTAATTGACATTCATCGGCTGGAAGTTCTCCGTGTCAGCTTCCGCCAGATGGGTCAGCAGGGCACCGAGAGCGGTCTCTTTCGGCGGCTGCGGTTCAGCTTCGCCGCGCCATCGGTAGCTGGTGAAAATCCCGGCCAGCAGGCCGCAGGCGGCCGATTCGACGTAGCCTTCGACGCCGCTGATCTGGCCCGCCAGGCAGATGTGCGGCGCAGCTTTTAACTGCAGGGTTCTGCTCAGGCAACTCGGTGCGTTGACAAAGGTGTTACGGTGCATGCTCCCTAAACGGGCGAACCTGGCATTCTGTAATCCGGGAATAGTGCGAAAGATCCGCTGCTGTTCCGGGTAAGTCAGCCGGGTTTGGAAGCCGACCAGATTGAACAGCGAGGCGTGGCGGTTGTCCTGGCGCAGCTGAATTACGGCATGCGGGATTTTCCCGGTGCGCGGATCGGGCAGGCCGACCGGTTTCATCGGGCCGAAGGAGAGGGTTTGCGGACCACGGGCGGCCATCTCTTCAATTGGCATGCAGCCCTCGAAATGGATCAGCTTTTCGAACTCGCGTCCGGCGACCTTGTCGGCATCGATCAGTGCCTGGACGAAGTTTTCGTATTCATCTTTGTTCAAAGGACAGTTGAGGTAGTCGGCGCCGCCTTTATCATAGCGAGATGCTCGCCAGGCGATCTGATAATCGATCGATTCGGCCTCAACAATCGGTGCGATGGCATCGTAAAAGTAAAGGTGTTCGCTGCCGGTCAATTTGGCCAGCTCAGTCGAGAGGGGATCGGAGGTCAATGGGCCGCTGGCCAGGATGACGGCCCCTTCGCTTGGCAAGCTGGTGACTTCCTCGCGGATCAGCTCGATTTTCGGATGGGCGGCGATTTTGTCGCTGACGTATTTGGAAAACTCATCCCGATCGACCGCCAAGGCGCCACCAGCTGGAACTGCAGTGGCATCGGCCGCTTCGATGAACAGCGAGCCGACCCGGCGTAGTTCCTCTTTCAGGCAGCCGACCGCATTGTTCATTCCGGCGCCGCGCAGGCTGTTTGAACAGACCAGCTCGGCAAGGTCTGCACTTTCGTGGGCCGGGGAGAAACGCTCTGGTTTCATCTCGTAGAGTTTGACGTTACAGCCTTCTTTGGCCGCTTGCCAGGCGGCTTCGCAACCGGCCAGCCCGGCACCGATGATGGTGATTTGCATCGTTGATCCTGTATTTGTAGGGGCGAGACATGTCTCGCCCGCTGTTCTCGTACCCGAATCTCGGGCGCCATGTATGGCGCCCCTACATTGCCCAAAAGCAAAACCGGCCGAACCTGCTAGGTTCGACCGGTCAATTGTACATGATGATGTCAGTGCTCAGGCGTCCGTCTTGGCCGTTTTTTTCGCGGGTGTCTTTTTCGCAGTGGTTTTCTTTGCTGTTGTTTTTTTTGTTGTCACCTTCTTCGTTGTGCTCTTCTTGGCCGCCGCCTTTTTCGCCGGGGCTTTTTTCTCCGGCGGAATCAGCTCGTTTTCCCAATTGCACTCTTCCTGCGGGCAGCGCTGCACCGTACCCCAGCGCTTGGTGGTTTTAATCTCGGTCAGCGGCCAGCTGCATTTCGGGCAGGCTTCCGCTTTGGGTGGATTCCACAGAGCGTACTTGCACTTCGGGTAGCGGTTGCAGGAGTAGAAGATTTTGCCGTAACGGCTCTTCTTCTCCATCATCTCCCCTTCGTTGCATTGCGGGCAGGTAATATCCAGCGCTTTCGGTTTTTCCAGCGGCTGGATATTCTTACACTCAGGATAGGCACTGCAAGCCAGAAACTTGCCGTAGCGGCCGGTTTTAATCAGCATGCCGGCGCCGCATTTGTCGCACTTTTCTTCCGACATCACCGGCTCTTCGGCTTCACTGCCGTCGCTGTTCAGCGGCTCTGTATGTCGGCAGTCGGGGAACCCGGAGCAGGCTAGAAAGCGTCCCGAGCGACCAAGCTTGATGACCAGCTCTTTGCTGCACTCAGGGCAGATCTTATCGGTCTTTTCGGTGGTCACGTCGGCCTTGCTGACCTCTTTATCTTTTTGTTGCAACAGGGCGATGAACGGGTCCCAGAACTGCTTGACCGCCGGTATCCAGGTCTTCTCACCGCGCGAGATGGCATCCAGATCTTCTTCCAGCTCAGCGGTGAAGTCGTAATCGACATATCGACTGAAGTGGTCGACCAGCAGCTTGGAGACCACCCGGCCGGTATCTTCCGGGAAGAAGGTGCGTTTTTCCAATCGCACGTATTTGCGGGTGACCAGGGTGTTCATGATGCTGGCATAGGTCGACGGGCGGCCGATGCCGTACTCTTCGAGGGTTTTTACCAGACTGGCTTCAGTGAAACGCGGTGGCGGCTGGGTGAAGTGCTGCTCAGGGGTCAGCTGTTCTTTTTTCAGCTTTTCCCCTTCGTGCAGCGGCGGCAACAGCCCTTCCTTGTCTTCGTCTTCACCGTTGTCGGTGCCTTCGATGTAGAGCGCCATAAAACCGGGGAAGCGGATCACCTGGCCGCTGGCACGGAAACCGTATTTTTCACCGGCGGCTATATCGATGGTGGTGGCGTCGAAAATTGCCTGGGCCATCTGTGAGGCTACGGTGCGTTTCCAGATCAGGGTGTAGAGGCGCAACTGATCAGAGCTGAGGTATTGTTTGACCTGCTGGGGAGTCCGGGCGATGGAGGTAGGCCGGACCGCTTCGTGCGCTTCCTGGGCATTCTTGCTCTTGTTTTTAAAGGTACGTGGTTTGTCGAGGGCATAGGATTCATCGTACAGCTTGCAGATCACCTCGCGGGCTTCGCTGGTGGCGATTTGTGAAAGGGCCACCGAGTCGGTTCGCATGTAAGTGATCAGACCGTGAGTGCCGTCATCGACCTCGACCCCCTCGTAAAGTTTCTGGGCCACAGTCATGGTTTTGCGCGCCGAGAAGCCGAGCTTGCGGCTGGCTTCCTGTTGCAAGGTACTGGTGGTAAAGGGCGGAGCAGGATTGCGTTTGCGCTGCTTTTTCTCCAGCTTGCTGACGCTGAAGTCGGCCTGCTGCAGTTCGGCCAGGATTGCTTCCGCCTGCTGCTGGTTGCCGATGGCGAACTTACCGAGGCTCTTGCCTTCCTGGCTGTGTAATCTGGCAGCGAATTGACTGTCGGCAGCATTGCCCAACAGCGCTTCAATACTCCAGTATTCGCGCGGCTCAAAGGCCTCGATGTCAATTTCCCGCTCACAGATCAGCCGCAGGGCGACCGATTGCACTCGGCCGGCCGAAAGCCCGTAGCGGATCTTTTTCCAGAGGAACGGCGAGAGGTTGAAACCGACCAGGTAATCAAGGATTGAACGTGCCTGCTGGGCGTCGACCAGATCACGGGCAATCGCCCTTGGGTTGGCCATCGCCTCGTCGATTGCCGGCTTGGTGATTTCGTGAAAAGTAACCCGCATCACTTTCGGCTTGTCGGCTTTTTCGTCGATCCCCAGTGCTTCCAGCAGGTGCCAGGCGATTGCTTCCCCTTCGCGGTCGAGGTCAGTTGCGAGGATCAGTTCATCGCTTTTGGCGACTTCTTTTTTCAGGGTGGAGATGTGTTTCTGACTTTCCGGCAGGATGTGATATTTGGGGTTGAAGCTGTTTTCGACATCGACCGAACCCTGCTTGCTCGGCAGGGCCCGCACATGGCCATAGGAAGCCAGCACCTTGTAGCCTTTGCCAAGAAATTTCTCGATGGTTTTTGCTTTGGCCGGTGATTCGACGATTACCAGTGATTGCGCCATCAGTTCCTCTGTCTAGCTATTTTAGTCGAACAAGTTTCTGCCCTGTTCGATATCCGCTGCGCGAATGTTACCTTATGTAGAATAGCAGAAATAAAAAAAGGCTGCGGCAGTGCGCAGCCCGTTTGGATCAGTGATAAATTCGGGCCCAGTCGTTTTCCATAAAACAATCGACTTCCCGCTGCCAGAGATTATTCGATTTTGAAAGCAGCGTTAAGGCTGCAATCATCTTCATCTCTTGCAGCCCGATCGGGTCTTCAGCGCCGCGTACCGCCCGTTCGATGATCTCTTCCTGACTGTCATTGCTCAACAGACCCATGGCCCGCAAGCGGATCAGAAAGCCTATCGCTTCGCTGGATATGGCCTGCTGCTCTTCCCAGCTATAAATTCGGTAGGTAGGTTGCTCCAGCGGAGCCCCGGCGGCATCCAGCTCTCCCTGCGGCTGCAAGGCCACCGATTCCATCCAGGAAAAGGCATCACTGATCTCTTCGGCCTCAAAACCGACCGACATCAACTCGGCAACCAGCTCCTGTTCATTAATTGGAGCGTCATCAGCACCTAAAACATATTTGGCAATCAAGTTGACAATAGCCAGGACTCGTTCGCGCAAAGGGCCTCCAGACAGGCATTTTTTTGCCTGCAGCTACTATGGGTACGCGTCCCTCAATCGACCGCGTAGGAACTGCGGGACAGCTTTCAGGTGTCAGTGGTTTTTTGTAAGGTCATGAAATCCATGAAACTTTCAGAGTTTGCCGCGAATGTATTGATTTCCCGGTAACATCTGAACACCGCCCCGGAGTTCTAGGTCGAGTAAAATAGCCGAAAGCTCCATTGGAGTCAAGCCGCATTTCCGGCCGATTTCGTCGATATGCAGCGGCTCATGTCCCAACTGCTGATAGATGGTAAGGGCGGTTCCTTGCAGCTGGTCAGCAAACTTGGCAACGGCCTGTTGCTGCTGTCGGTTAAGCCGGTTTGGCCAGAGTGCGTGCAGGATATCATCGACCTCGGTGACCAGCTGAGCGCCTTCTTTCAGCAGCCGGTTGGGGCCTTGGCTGTTGGGGTTTTGAACCGCCCCGGGAGTGGCGAATAGCTCCCGCCCTTGCTCCAGGGCAAAATCGCCAGTAATCAGCGAGCCACTTCTGGCCGCAGCCTCGACGATCAGTACGCCGCGGCTTAAACCACTGATGATCCGATTGCGGCCGGGAAAATGTCCGGCGTGAGGCGGGGTGCCGGGAGCATACTCGCTGATGATGGCGTTCTGCTCACAAATCTGGTGAAAGATCTGGGAATTTTCCGGTGGATAGATTCGGTCGATTCCACAGCCGAGCACGGCAATCGTCGGCCCTTCAGCTTCCAGGGCTCCCCGATGAGCCGCGGTGTCCACGCCCCGGGCCAGCCCACTGACCACGCAGATATCATGTGCCGCCAGGTTGCTTGCAAGTTCGTAGGCCAGTTGCAGGCCGCCGTTGGTGGCCCGCCTTGAACCGACAATCGCCAAGCATTCGCTGGCGGGAAGTTTGCCCCGCACATAAAGCAAAGCTGGGGGATCGTGAATCTGTTTGAGCAGGGCCGGATAATCCCGGTCCCAATAGCTCAGCAGCTTGACGCCTAGGGATTCCAGCTGGTTCCGAGTCGAATGGAGCAGTGGGGCATCCTCCGGCAGGATGTTGCTGCTGACGCGATCGCTCAGGCCGGCTGCATTGAGTTGCTTGGGGCTGGACTGAAGGGCACAGGAAAAATCGTCAAAGTAATTTTTCAGCTTGAATAGTGCTGTACGGCCAAGGCCGGGAGACAGGTGCAGCCTGAGGAGATTAAGCGCAGCTTGGTTCATCAATTTCCCCTCCGAAAGTATTTATCATGATCATGGTATCGGAATAAATAGCCGTTCGCAGAAACTGGCCAGGTAAAAATAACAAAGGGATTGAAGTGGCCTCAATCCCTTTGTTACCTATTTGTGGTGTGGACGCTGTCTGTCGCTGACAACTCGGACATTGTCACCGATGTACATCGCATCGACACTTTTGATGATCAGTGCCGAAGAGGTTCTGGCGTTGGCGTCGACAACCACTGCGGCACCAAGCACCTGGTCTGGCAATTCAATCTCACCAGCGATTTTTATCATCTCCTCCGAAGCCAGGCGCGGCCGGGAAATATAGAGAAGATTGCCGGTTTGCACGCCATCGTTACTGCCCAGGTCAACGAATACGATGTCGGTTAGAGCTTGGGCAATTTTTGCGTCGCGGCCGGCAATGATCATCCCTTGCGCATCGCTGCTACCGCGCAGCAGGGTAATTTCTTTAAACGGCGGAATGTATTCAAATAGCTCTGCGCCTCGTTCAACTTCCCGGTAGATTTCACCAATTTTAGCTGAGACGGTTTGCCCGGTGCTGCCGGTCACCTGCAGGAAACCTAGATTGCTCATCATGGTGCCGATGACTTCTTTGCTGACCGGATGATGGACCTCCTGGCCGGCCTGGTACAGACCGTAAGTGTCGCCGACGACCACATCGGTCGGATCGTTCATTTTCAGAAAAACCTGATCATCTTTGGTCAGCAGCACTCGGTTGTCGGTCGAATCGACAAGAATTCCCAGCGGCTGTTCGCCGTCGAGAATAAAACCGGCACTGCTGCCAGCCGATTTGATTTTGACAACCGTTTCGGCTTCCGGCAGTTCATCGATCGCCAGGCTGGAGGCGGATTGTTCTGCCGATGGATAAGCCGGAATAATTTCCAAGCGACCATTTAGAATACGTACTTTCTGGCCGGGGAAAATCAGGTGTGGATTGGTAACCTTGGGATTCCTGGCCCACATGTTCGGCCAATAGTAGGGGTCATTCATAAAGCGCTTGGACAGTCCCCACAGGGTATCGCCCTTTTTAATCGTATAAATCTGACCTTCCTCTGCCAGACTTGGCAGAGCGGTTGCTAGGGTCAGCAACAGGGTCAGCAGTGATAACCGGCGAATGATCGAATGTGTCATCGGTTCCCTCTCAATTGAAGCCTGGCGCAGCGTTACTGCGACTCATCACTCCGGTAAGAATGTTGCGCTTCCGGGCTGTTCGGGAAGCGGCGGCGCAACTGTTCAAGAATATCTTCGGCTTGAGCGTACTGGTTCTGCTGGCGGTAAAGCTGCGCCATGCGGAGCAGGGCCGCTGGGGCTTTAGCTTGGGCTTGCGGATCGACAACCAGTTGCCGATAGCTGGCCATCGCCGCTTGCAGGTTGCCCTGGGACGCTTGGGCATTAGCAATCCAGAAGCGGGCGTTGGCAGCATATTGATGGTTTGGAAATTGGCTTAAAAAGCTCTGAAACCCGGTCTCTGCCTCGGAGAAACGACCGCTGGCCAGGGCGGAAAAAGCGCCCAGATAGGATGACGCCGACTCGGTCAGGGCCGAGAGCTCCTGCTGAACGCTGAGCGGAATCTGTGCCGCTTGCGACTGCGGCGGGGCAGTACCACTGATGCTGTTTTCAATCTGTGTCGTGACCACCGAATCCCCGGCCACTTGGAGCTGCAGATCGCTCAGCTGCTGCTGCAGATCTTCAAGTTGCCGGGCCTGTTCTTGTTGCTGCTCAATCATTTGCGTGAATTGCTGCTTCAGGGCCTGGGACGATCCTCCCTGAGGCGCACAGGCACTTAAGAAAAAGCCGCACGGCAGGGCAATTAGCAGCCAGCTGGAGAGTTTACTGCGGGAGGGCGTCATCGAATTTCAACTATCCTTAAATAAAAAAAACGAAAATAAAAACTAATTTGTAAAAATTATAGGCTTATTAACATGTTGTCAAGTTTGAAAGGGGAAACTGGGTG